>JAKAMV010000255.1 GCA_021812735.1 Chloroflexota bacterium
TCGAGGGCGTGTTCGAGCACCGCCGGTTCCTCGACCTGCTGCGCCACTTCGTCGTGTTCGAGGACGCGGGCGGCGGAGCGATCGCGAAGAAGATCGCCGGGTACCACCAGTTCCACGCGGTCAACGCCGCGGTCGAGGAGACGATCCGCGCGACCGGCGCGCTCACGGCCGGCCACCTGCGCGCCGCCGAGGAGCGCGGTCGGTACGAGACGCCCTCGAGCCCGGGTGGCGAGGCGGGCGACCGCCGCGTCGGCGTCATCTGGCACACGCAGGGCTCGGGCAAGAGCCTGACCATGGCCTTCTACGCGGGTCGCATCGTCCTCGAGCCCGCGATGGCCAATCCGACGCTCGTCGTCCTGACGGACCGCAACGACCTCGACGACCAGCTGTTCGGCACGTTCGCCCGCTGCCACGAGCTGCTGCGCCAGGAGCCGGTCCAGGCGGCCGACCGCGCCGACCTGCGCGCGAAGCTCGCCGTGAGCTCGGGCGGGGTCGTGTTCACGACCATCCAGAAGTTCCTGCCCGACGAGCGGGGCGACACCCACCCCGTGCTGTCCGACCGGCGGAACATCGTGGTGATCGCCGACGAGGCGCACCGCAGCCAGTACGACTTCATCGACGGCTTCGCGCGGCACCTGCGCGACGCCCTCCCGGGGGCGTCGTTCATCGGCTTCACGGGCACCCCGATCGAGCTCAGCGACGCCAACACGCGCTCGGTGTTCGGCGACTACATCAGCGTCTACGACATCGAGCGCTCGGTCCGCGACGGCGCGACGGTTCCGATCTACTACGAGAGCCGGCTCGCGAAGCTGACATTGGCCGAGGCCGAGCGCCCCCGAATCGACCCCGCCTTCGAGGAGGTGACCGAGGGCGAGGAGGTCGACCGCAAGGAGCGGCTCAAGAGCCGCTGGGCGCAGCTCGAGGCGCTCGTCGGGGCCGAGCACCGGGTCCGCCTGGTCGCCGCCGACCTGGTCGCGCACTTCGAGGACCGCCTCGCCACGATGGACGGCAAGGCGATGGTCGTCACGATGAGCCGGCGGATCGCGGTCGACCTGTGCCGCGAGATCGCCGCGCTTCGGCCCAGGTGGGTCGGGACGAGCGACGACGACGGCGTGCTCAAGGTCGTAATGACCGGGTCGGCGTCGGACCCGCTCGACTGGCAGGACCACATCCGCAACAAGCCGCGGCGCGAGGCGCTCGCCGCCCGCTTCCGGGATCCGGGTGACCCGTTCCGGGTCGTGATCGTCCGCGACATGTGGCTGACCGGGTTTGACGCGCCTTCCCTGCACACGATGTACCTCGACAAGCCGATGCGCGGGCACGGCCTGATGCAGGCGATCGCCCGCGTGAACCGCGTGTTCCGCGACAAGCCCGGCGGCCTCGTTGTGGACTACCTGGGGATCGCCGACGAGCTGCGCAAGGCGCTCGCGGCGTACACCGAGTCCGGCGGGATCGGCAAGGCCGCGATCGACCAGGCCGAGGCGGTCGCCCTGATGCTCGAGAAGTACGAGGTCTGCCAGGGCCTGTTCCACGGCTTCGATCACCGCGCATGGGTCACCGGCGACGCCGAGGAGCGGCTCGCGCTGCTCCCGGCCGCGCAGGAGCACATCCTCGCGCAAGAAGAAGGCAAGCCGCGGCTGCTGCAAGCGGTGACCGAGCTCTCTGCGGCGTTCGCCCTGTCCGTCCCGGCCGACGAGGCGCTCGCGATCCGCGACGACGTCGGCTTCTTCCAGGCGGTCCGCGCGGTGCTCGCCAAGGGCGTAGCGGGCGAGCGGCGGTCCGACGAGCAGCTCGACCACGCGATCCGCCAGATCGTGAGCCAGGCGATCGTGTCCGACGAGGTGGTCGACATCTTCGCCGCCGCCGGCCTGCAGAAGCCGGACATCTCGATCCTGTCCGAGGAGTTCCTCGCCGAGGTGCGTGGCCTCCCGCAGCGCAATGTCGCCGTCGAGCTGCTGCGCAAGCTGCTCGCGGGCGAGATCAGGTCGCGCAGCCGGCGGAACGTCGTCCAGGCGCGCTCCTTCGCCGACCTGCTCGAGCAGGCGCTCCGCCGCTACCAGAACCGGGCGATCGAGACCGCCCAGGTCATCGAAGAGCTCATCGCGCTGGCCAGGGAGATCCGCCAGGCGTCGGCCCGCGGAGAGGCATTGGGCCTCACTGACGACGAGCTCGCCTTCTACGACGCGCTCGAGGCCAACGACAGCGCGGTCGCGGTGTTGGGCGAGCCGGAGCTCCTCGCGATCGCCCGCGAGCTGACGGAGCAGGTCCGGGCGAACGTCACGATCGACTGGACCGTCCGCGAGAACGTCCGCGCCCAGCTCCGCGTGCTTGTGAAGCGGATCCTGCGCAAGCACGGCTACCCGCCCGACAAGCAGGCCCGGGCGACGGAGCTCGTGCTGGAGCAGGCCGAGGTGCTGTCCGAGCTCTGGGCGGTCGCATAGCGGATGCCAGACTCGGTCGCGAGGTTCGTCGCCGATCTTGCCGGGGAGCGGCCGCTCGGGAACTTGTTCAACCAGTATGCGATCGAGGTTCCGGGTCTCGATCGACCGGGCGGTGCGGCCACCCGCTGCGACAACCTCCGGGCGTACCTCGAGCCCCGGATCGGCGTCGGACTGGCGCTCATTGGCGAGGCACCATCGGCCCATGGGGCGCGGTTCTCCGGGATCGCATTCACCGCCGAGCGATCCCTCCCGCCGACCCAGCGAACTGGCGCGGATGGCCTGAGTAGGGACGGCTTCGCCGAGCACTCCGCCACAGTCCTGCGAGGAGCCATGGAAGCTGCAGGGATGGATCCTGCATCCGTCGTTCTCTGGAATGCCGTGCCATTCCACCCCGCCCGAGCCGATGACCCGCTCCACAACCGTCGCCCAACGGCCGAGGAGCTGGCTCTTGGGCGCCGGTGGCTGGATCGCTTCCTCGTGCTGATCCAGCCAAGGCTCGTCGTCGGGCTCGGGCAGTCATCGAGGCGCGTGCTCCCGGCTGGCACGGTCGTCCTGCGCCATCCGGCCAACGGCGGCAAGCCGAGACTGCAGGCCGGACTTATGGAGATTGCAACCGAGATTGGCCGAGATCGTTGACCGGTCCTAGCTCGACCATCGGGGCTACGCCTTCACCCACGCCTCGGCGCGCCCAACGCAGACGTCGCGGCCCGCGTCCGACCCGAGTGTGCCCCGACGCCATCCCGTACGGCTGACGCGATGCCTCAAACGCGCGCGGAGCGGCACCGAGACCACGCTACGAACCGCCGCTCCACGGCGGGTACGCGAGCAGGCGGGAATACGCTCGAAACCCAAGGCCGTGGCGTGGGGTGAGGCATGGGCAGGAACGCAAACGCGCTGAGCGAGAAGCAGGTCGCGACACTCGAGTGGATCCGGGATGGCTGCCCGGCCGTCGATGCGGAGACCGAGGTCAGCCGCAAGATCAGCGCCGCGTCGCTCAAGAGCCGCGGCCTCGCCACCGTGAAGGGCACCGGCGCCACTTGGCGAGCATCGATCACCCCGGCAGGGCGGGCGTGGCTGGAGGCAGACGCGACCACGGCCGCCGACGCCATCGGCGGACCTGACGACCTGATTGCGCGCGTGCTCGCCGCCGAGGGTCACCTGGCCATCGGGCGCGACGCGGAGACGAAGGCTGCCCATGAGGATCTGGTGCGCCGCAGCCACCATGCCACCAGCCGGCCGAGGGGGTGGCGACTCGAGGTGAAGAACGCCGGCTCCTATACGAAGCCCGCCTACGAGGTTGTGCTCGTCCGGCACTTCGAGGACCTCGTCGAGGAGCAGCCGGTGCCGGTGCCCGAGCGCGTCACGCGGTACCACCCGTGCGTGAAGGCGTACCTCGACGACCGGAACAGGCAGCTGGTCAGCCGAGAGCACGTGGCGCGAGCAGGGCGCCTCCTCCAGGCGCTCGCCGACGAAGCGCCGCGGCGCGGCGTCGAGGTCGTCTCGCCGGGATCGAAGGGACTGCCCCCGCTGGTCGACGAGTACGGCAGGCCTGACTCGGGACGCGCCCACCTCACCCTGCGCTCGCCCGCGGGGACCTACACGGTTCGCATCCAGGAGGTCTCCGGGCCGAGCACGACGCCCGTGCCACATCGCTACTGGAACCAGCGCTCTCCCCGCGGGAGGTGGCTCGACAACCGCCAGTTCGAGTTCGTGGGCACCGGGATTCTGGAGCTGGTCATCGAGGGCCCCGGGATGGGGTACAGCGGCGGCTACCGCATCCGGGACTCCGCCACGATGACCCTCGACGAACGGCTGCCCCGCGTCTTCCGGCGGATGGAGCTGCACCGACTCGAGGCCGAGCACCAAGCGCAAGAGCGCGGGCGGGAGGCCGCAGATCGCCGGCGGAGGTGGGAGGCCGCGATGGCCGCGGCGAGGGTCAGGTACGACGAGCAGGCCCGCTGGGAGGCGTTCGAGGCGTCGTCGGAGGCCTGGCACGCGATCGGACGCCACCGCGCGTTCCTCGCGGCCGCCCGGGAGGCGGCCATATCGCTCGACGGGCCGAGCCGCGAGGAGCTGCTGGCGCACCTCGACTTCGCCGAGCGCATGCTCGACGCGGCCGACCCGGTGCACAACCCCCACTGCCTATTGCCGCAGATCCAGGAGCCCAAGCCGGACGACCTCAAGCCCTACCTCGACGGCTGGAGCCCCCACGGGCCGGAGGCGCCCCGCTGGTAGCGGTTCGCGTTCTCCTTCGTCCCACCGAGCTCACGCGGCGTCGTCGCGCCGTGCGCTGCTCGCGGGCCGGGGGTCGTCGTCGAACCTCCACGAGGTTCGAGAGGCCCGATCGTCATGTTGCCCGTGGACGACGACTGGACAATCATGGACAGCTCGATGGACGACGAGGCAGCGTCGAGCGGCGTCCCTTACGACCTTGTCATGGCTGCGCACGTTGATCCGTGCTCGTGTTCGTGGCCGGCCGTCGTCCATGCTGGCCCCTCGCGGCCGCGATGAGGTTTGTGAACACTCGGGGGATCGCCGTGACCGACCCGCGCACCTACTCCAGCAGAGGGGTGTCGGCTGCGGACGACTCGGTGACACCCGACCTGTCACAAGAACCCGCCATTGTCTCGGCTGTGGATCGCACGGACGGCGATGGCCCAGGCATCAAGGGCGAGGCCAACCCGCCTCTTCGGCCGCGCCGCGCCCGTCGCCTTGGTGGCGTGCCCGTCTTCGACTACCTCGGCTCCTCCCTCCCCCTTGCGGGCACCTACCGGGCGATCATGGGCGTCTTCTTCGCCAACGCCGAGACATTCGCAATCGCCGTGCCCACTGAGAGCGTGCTCGCCCAGCTTGCCGCGTCCGGCGTGCCGCACGAGGTGCGCGACGCGGAGCACCTGGAGGGCCTGCTCGAGAACCTCGAGCGCTGGGGGAATGTCAGTCGCACGCAGGACGCGTCGCTCGCCCGCACGATCGAGGACCTCAAGCGGAAGCGGTCGCTATGGCGGATCACCGAGGAGGGGCGACTCGCCGAGGAGACCGCGCGCCGGATCGAGGAGTCCTTCGGCACCAAGGGTGCCCTGCGCAGCAACCTGCTCGCCGCGCTCGACACCTCGATCGGCGACCTCGCGACACTCGCCCGCAAGCCCGCCCTCGACGCGGCGGACGGGATCACGGCCGACAACCTGTTGCGGGCGGTCTTCGGCCAGGCTAAGGAGCTTGCGGATTCGGCGTCCGCGTTCATCGGGGAGCTCGACGAGTTCCTGTCCACGCCCGAGATCACGTCCGACCAGTTTGTGATCGCGCGCGACGTCATCGTGGGCTACGTCGGCGGGTTCCTGACCGACCTGCGCCAGACGGCGCCCGGGATCGCTGACACGATCCGGGAGCTTGCCGCGGAGGTAGCGGAGCGCCTCATCGAGGCGGCGGCGGCGTCCAACCCGCCTCCCTCGCTCGTGCCGGGCGAGGACCCGGTCGCCATCGAGTCCGCCCGCATCCGCGCCCGCTGGGACGGCGTCGCGGCGTGGTTCATCGGCAGCGCCGGGGAGGCAGCTCGCTCCCGCGACCTCGCCAACCGCGCGGCCGAGGCGATCGCTTCGCTGCTGCGGATCCTCGCGCGGCTCAACGACGCCCGCCACCGGACGATCAGCCGTGCGCGCGACTTCGTGACCCTCGCCCGGTGGTTCGAGCAGGCGCCAGACGAGGACACGGCGCACCGGATCTGGCACGCCGCGTTCGGCCTTGCGCCCGCCCGCCACTTCACCGAGGGCTATGAGGACGAGGACGAGATCCGCGTCGGCACGTCGTGGTGGACGCACCGGGCGCTCGTGATCGAGCCGCACCTGCGATCGGTCTCGCGCAACGATGGCCGCGGCCGGCCGCAGGCGCTCGAGGACACGCGCGCCGCGCAGGCGCGCATCCGGGCCAGGGTGCGCGAGCGCGCCAGGGCCCGAACCGAGTCGCTCGCGCGGTTCCTCGACGCGGGCCAGCAGCCGCTGTCCGCGCTGCCCGAACTCACCGACGGCGAGTTCGAGGTCCTCACGGACTCGCTCGCGACGGCGCTCGCGACCAAGCGCGAGGACGACGGGACGTGGCTCACCCCGTCGCTCGACGGGCGCTACTTCATCCGCCTCGTGCCGCCGCCCGCGGGGGCGCCGCTGGCGGAGGTCCGCTGCCCGCGCGGCGGGCTGCGCGGCGCCGACTACGGCTTCGAGCTCGTGTCGACCGCGGCGCCGGCGCGCCGAGAGCGCGTGTCGTGAGCGGCTCCGCGACCCGGGTCCGGCCGGCGGTCGCCGCGCGGGCGGTGACCCCCGCGGAGCGCGAACTGGAGCTGCGCCGCACGATCCGCGCGCTGCTCGCCGACCCGCTCCTCGTGGCCGAGCGGGCCGATCCCGAGGACTGGGCGGCGATCCGCCGGAACATCTCGGAGCTACGCGCCTGGTTCACCGAGCACACGGGCTGGCACCTCTCGGTCGACGTCCGGATCGGGGTCGCCCGGCTGCGCAAGCAGCCCGGCTGGGGCGACGCGGACGCCACGCGCCCGGCGATCGCGCCCGGCCACAGCCGGCGGCCCTTCGACCGCCGGCGCTACGTCCTGTTCTGCCTCGCCTGCGCCGAGCTCGACCGGACGCCGGGCGCCCAGACGCTGCTGTCCACGCTCGCCGAGCAGATCAAGATCCGCTCGGCGACCGAGGGCCTGAGCCCGTTCGACGCGGAGGTGTACGCGGAGCGGTTCGCACTCGTCGACGCCCTGCGCCTGCTCGAGCGCCAGGGCGTGCTCGTGCTCAACGACGGCGACGAGGACCGCTACGTGGCGGGCGCCGGCGATGCCCTCTACACGATCGACCGCGACCGGCTGTCGCGGCTCGTGGCGACGCCGCGGGTGCCGTCGGTGGCCGCCGGGATCGAGGAGCTCGTGCGCGAGTCCTATCCCGACAGCCGCGAGGGGCGGGCGAGGCGGAGCCGCCACATCCTGATGCGCCGGCTGCTCGACGACCCGGTCGTCTACGAGTTCGAGCTTGACGCCGACACCCGCGCCTACCTGCGCACCCAGCGCGCGGCGCTCGCGGGCTGGCTGCGCGACGCCGGTCTCGAGCTCGAGCGGCGCGAGGAGGGCGCAGCGGCGATCGATGCCGGCGAGGGCCTCGCGGACGCGCCGTTCCCGTCGACCGGCACGGTCGCCCACGCGACGCTGCTCGCGTGCGAGTTCCTCGCCGCGCGCGGCCGCTCTGGCGCGGGCCTCGAGGAAGCGGTGACCGACGACGAGCTGGCCGCGTTCTTCGCGGTCCTGCTGGACCAGCACGGGCGCCACTGGTCGCGCACCGTACGCGAGGCCGGCCCGGCCGCCCTGCGCGACGAGGTGGTCGAGCGCCTCGCGTCCTTCCGGCTCGTCCGGCCCATCCCGGGCGGCATCAACCCGCTGCCGGCGGTGGGCCGGTTCCGCAGCCCCGAGCTCAACGCGCTCGCCGACGCGCAGGCGCAGCTCGGCCTCGCCTTCCCCGAGGAGAGCTGATGGTCGTCGACCTCCTGCCCCAGGCACGCCCGGTGCTGCCGCTGCCGTCGGCAGGTCGCGAGCGGTGGGAGCCGCTGCGCGTCGGGATCATCGGCGCCTGGCAATACAGCGACCAGGAGTTCGTGTTCCACCGCGGCCGGCTGATCCTCATGGGCCGCAACGGGATGGGCAAGACCAAGGCCCAGGAGATGCTGTTCCCGTTCCTCCTCGATGCCCGGAACGAGCCCTACCGGCTGTCGCCCGGCGGCGGCAGCGGGCGGACGTGGTGGTGGAACCTGATCGAGACTGGGCGCGACGGCGAGCCCGAGCGCAAGACGGGCGACGCGATCGTGTGGATGGAGTTCGGCCGCCGCGGCCACGCGGGGGCGATGGAGTTCGCCACGATAGGCGCGCGCCTCCACGCCGTGTTTGGCGACAAGCGCCGCGTCTCGATCGCGTGGTTCCTCACCGACCAGCGGCCGGGCGAGGACATCCGCTTCACGGTCCCCCTGGGCGACGACCCCGAGCGGCGGATCCCGGCCCGGCGGGAGCAGCTCGCCGAGATGTTCGGCGAGCGCGGCCACGTGTTCGACAACCGGGCGACCTACATCCGCGCGATCGACGAGCGGATCTTCCACCTCGGCGGCCGCTACGAGGGCCTGATGAGCCTGCTCATCAACCTCCGCCAGCCCAAGCTGTCCGAGAAGCTCGACCTCGACGCCCTCGTGACCCACCTGCGGAGCGCACTGCCACCGGTGAACGACGACTCGGTCCGCCAGCTCGCCGACGCCCTCGAGAGCCTGCGCGACGACGACGCCTCGCTCGAGCGCTTGAAGCGGGCGCGCAGCGCCGTCGGCTCGTTCCTCGAGGACTACCGCTCCTACGCGGTGCGCGAGGGCCGCTTCCTCGCGGACCGGGTGCGGGGCACCGAGGAGGGCGTCCGCCAGGCACAGGACCGGCTCCGGCGCGCGGAGGCGAGGGTGACGGCAATCGAAGAGCGGATCCTGGGCCTCGAGGCGGAGATCGCCGGGCACGGCCGGACGCTCGACGATTTGGCGGGACAGGTCGCCGCCCACCTCGAGACGCCGGCGATGAAGGCTGCCGACCGGCTGCGCCAGGCCGACGAGGACGCGCGGGTTGCGCGCCGCAGCGAGGCCACCCTCGGCGAGGCCGCCGCATCGCTGCGCGGTGAGGCGGAGGAAGCGGCTGCCCGCCTCGTCGACCTGGAGCGCGCGGCCACAACCGCCGACGAGGCGCTCGCGCGGGCGCTCGCGGACGCGGGGGCGGCGGCCGGGCGGGCCGCGATGGCGGACGCGCACGCGGCGTATGCGGCAGCGCTCGAGGCGGACCTCGGCGCGTCGCCCGAGGAACTCCGCCGTGCCATCGAGCACCGGCGCAAGGCGCTCGAGGCGCTGGCCGCGGACGCCCGGCAGCTCGCGGACACCCGCAGCAAGCTCGCCGGCGCGCGGACGACCGCCGAGGACGCCAAGCGGCACCTGCGGGACGCGACCGCCAGGCGCGACGTCGCGCGCGAGACTGCGGACACGGCGATCGAGCGCCTACGCGACGGTCTCGAGGAGTGGGCGGCGGGCCTTGTCGAGTTCGAGGTCGCCGACGCCGACCTCGAGGCGGTGGTCGAGGCGGTCGCCTCGGGCCGCCGGCTCGCCGACGTCCTCGAGCCGCTCGCGGCGACGGTCCGGCGAGCGATCGCGTCGCGGGACGGCGAGCTCGCCGAGCAGGTCCGCCTGCTGCTCGGCCGCAAGGCCGCGCTCGAGCGCGAGCGGGACGAGGTCGCCGCGACGACGGTCAGCCGGCCGCCGCGCTACGCGACGCGGCCCGCCGATCGCTCGGGCCGCGCCGGGGCGCCGCTCTACGAGGTCGTCGACTTCGCGGACGGCGTGGGCGATGGCGACCGGGCGGGGATCGAGGCGGCGCTCGAGGCGGCCGGGCTCCTCGACGCGTGGGTCGATCCCGAGGGGCGCCTGGGCGACGGCGAGGACGCGTGGGCGCTCCCCAGCGGGGCGCTGCCGGGCACGACGCTTGCGTCCGTCCTCGCGCCAGTTGGCGACGCCGTGGCCGCCCCGGTGATGGGCCGCCTGCTGGCGTCGGTCGGGCTCGGCGAGCGTGCCGACGGCCCGTGGGTCGCGGCCGACGGCCGGTTCTCACTGGGCACGCTCGCGGGCGCCCTGCGCAAGGACGCGGCGGGCTACATCGGCGCTGGCGCCCAGGCGCTCACGCGCCGGCGCCGGCTGGCCGAGCTCGACGCGGCGATCGCCCAGGCCGCCGCCGACCACCAGGCGATCGCCGACGCTCGCAAGGCGGGGCAGGAGCGTCTCGGGCGCGTGGCCGCCGAACTCGGGGGCGCCCCCTCCGACACGGATGCCGCGCGCACGCGGGGCGAGCTCGCCCGGGCCGAGCAGGCGGTGGTGGCCGAGCAGACGGGGCTCGAGCGGGCCGAGGCGGCGGTCGCGACACTAGCCGTCGACGAGTCGCGGCGGCGGAACGCGCTCGCCGAGGGGCTCGCGGGCCTCGGCCTCGCGCCGGGCGACGTCGACGTGGCGGGCGCGCTCGACGCACTGGCCGACTACCGGGGCGCGCTGGGCGAGCTCGTCGCCGCGGCCGGCGCCGGCGCCGCCACCCGCTCGGCGCGGGACCGGGCGGTCGGAGACCGCGACCGGACCGCGGGCAAGGCCAAGGCGGCC
>JAKAMV010000256.1 GCA_021812735.1 Chloroflexota bacterium
CTCGGTCGTCGAGTGGCACCGCCGGGGCAAGGCGGACCGCCCGTCGGGCACCGCGCGCGCCATCGCCCGCCGCATCGTGGCGGCCGACCCGCGCTGGGCCGGCCCCGACGAGGCGGGCGATCCCACGGACACCCGGCCCGCGCTCGAGGTCGTCGGCATCCGCGCCGGCGCCAACCCCGGCTCCCACCTCGTGACCTTCGACGGACCCGGCGAGTCGATCGAGCTGCGGCTCACCGCCCGCGACCGCACCGCCTACGCGGACGGCGCCCTCGCCGCGGCGCACTGGCTCGCCACCACCGCTCCCGCACCCGGCCTGCACCCGTTCGACGCCGTCGTGGACGACCTCCTCGACGCGCCCGCGGCCGTGTCGGCCTGACCCGCCAACCCGACCCCGACCCCGACACCCCAGGAGATCGACATGGCCCGCATCGCCCGCTCCGCCCACCACACCTCGTCCCGCCTCCGTGGCGCGTTCACCGCGCTCGTCACCCCGTTCACCGCCGACGGCACGCTCGACGAGGCCGCCTACCGGCGGCTCGTCGCCTGGCAGGTGATGGCCGGCATCGACGGCCTCGTGCCCGTGGGCACCACCGGCGAATCGCCCACCCTGTCCGCCGCGGAGCGCGACCGCTGCATCGCCATCGCGGTCGAGACCGTCCGCGAGCGCCCGTCGCGCAGCCGGATCCCGGTGATCGCGGGCACCGGCTCCAACGACACCCGCTCGTCCATCGAGGCCACCCGCCGGGCCGCCGCCCTGGGCGCGGACGCCGCGCTCATCGTCACGCCCTACTACAACAAACCCGACCAGAGGATGCTCGAGGCGCACTTCCGCGCCATCGCCGACGAGGGCGGCCTCCCGATCGTGGTGTACAACGTGCCCGGCCGGACCGGCGCCAACGTGGAGGCCGACACGTTCCTCCGGCTCGCCGAGCACCCGCGCGTCGTGGCGGTCAAGGAGGCCAGCGGCAACATCGAGCAGCTCGCGGTGATCTGCCGCGACCGCCCGCGCGACGTGGCCGTGCTCTCCGGCGACGACGCGGCGACGCTCGCGATCCTGGCGATGGGCGGCGACGGCGTCATCTCCGTGGCGTCCAACCAGATCCCGGGCGAGATGAGCGCCCTCGTCCACGCGTGGCACGCGGGCGACTGGGCCGAGGCCCGCCGGATCCACGACCGCTGGCTGCCGCTGCTGCGGGCGAACTTCCAGGGCGCGCCGAACCCGGTGCCGGCGAAGGCCGCGATGCTGGCCATGGGCCTGCTCGACACCGACGCCATGCGCCAGCCGCTCCTGCCGCTGGCCGACGCGCCGCGGGAGCGGCTCACGACGCTGCTGCGGACGCTAGGCCTGCTCGACGAGGGCGGCCGGATGACCCGGACGGTGGTCGAGGGCGACGCGACGGGGGCGACGGCGCCTGCCGAGGTGGCCGCGTGACGGCTGGCGCGCAGCCCCTTGCCGACCCGGCCGCGATCCTCGCCGACCTGGACGCGGGCCGTCGCCGGGCGGCGGTGCCGGATGCCGGGGCGCCCGGCGGCTGGCGTGCCGACGCCGAGGTCAAGGCGGCGATCCTCGCCTGCTTCCGCGACCGGACGCTGGCGTCGTGGGACCTGGGCGGCGCGCTTCGGTTCCAGGATCGCGTCGGGCTGCCGGTCAAGGCGCTGCTCGACGGTCCCGAGGCCCAGGCGGCCGCCGCCGCTGGCCGCGCCTGGCGCGTCGTCCCGGGCGGCACGTCCGTCCGGGCGGGCGTCTACCTCGGGCCGGGCGTGGTGGTCATGCCGCCGTCGTTCGTGAACGTGGGCGCCTGGATCGGCGAGGACACCATGGTGGACTCGCACGTGCTGGTGGGCTCGTGCGCGCAGATCGGCGCCCGGGTGCACCTCTCCGCGGGCGTGACGATCGGCGGCGTGCTCGAGCCGGCGGGCGCGCGCCCGGTCATCGTGGAGGACGGGGCGTTCGTGGGCGCCGGCTGCTCGCTGCTCGAGGGCGTGCTCGTGGGCGAAGGTGCGGTCCTCGGCGCGGGCGTCGTGCTGACCGGGACCTCCCGGCTCTACGATCTGGTCCGCGGCCGGGTGCTCACGGGCACGCCGGACGCTCCGCTGGCCGTGCCGCCGGGCGCCGTCGTGGTGCCGGGGACGCGGGCGGCGGGCGGCGAGTTCGCCGCCGAGCACGGGCTCGCGATGTCGGTCGCGCTGCTGGTGAAGGACCGCGACGCCGGGACCGACGCCCGGGTCGCCCTGGAGGACGCGCTGCGATGAGCATGGTCCGCGCACCGGGACCCCCGCCCGCGCGCCAGGCCGCGCCCATCGCGCGTCGCGGCCGCCCGCCGGCCCGCAACGAGGTGTGGCGCGGCGGGCGTCTGGCCGGGCTGGCGCCCGCTGACCTCGCGGCCCGCTTCGGCACGCCCGCCTACGTGTACGACCTCGATGTCGTCGGCCGGCAGGCGGCGGCGCTGCGGGCCGCCCTGCCCGCCCGCTTCGACCTCGCCTACGCGGTCAAGGCGAACCCGAACCTCGCGGTGCTCCGCCACGTGGCGGGGATGGGCCTGGGCGCGGACGTCGCGTCGGGCGGGGAGTTGCGGCACGTCCTGCGAGCGGGCTTCGATGCCGCGCGCGTGGTGATGACCGGCCCCGGCAAGCGCGACGAGGAGCTGGCGGCGGCGGTGGCCGCGGGCCTGCGGGTCGTCACGGTGGAGTCCGTGGGCGAGCTGCGGCGGCTCGCGCGGATCGCGCAGGCGGCGGGTCGGCCACAGCGGGTGCTGCTGCGGGCGGCGGTCACCGAGGCGGCGCGCCTCGAGCGGGTGCGCCTCGTGGGCGACGACGGCGCCGGCAAGTTCGGCATGGGAATGGCGGACCTGCGGATCGCCGCGGCCGAGGCGGTGGCCTCGCCCTGGCTCGAGCCCATCGGGCTGCACGCGTTCGGCGCGTCCAACGTGACCGACGCCGCGGCGCTGGCGGGCCACGTCGAGGCGGCCGTGGACACGGCGCGGGGACTGGCGGCCGAGGCCGGGTTCGAGCTGCGGCTCGTCGATGCGGGCGGCGGGCTCGGGATCCCGTACGAGGCGCACGAGGCGGAGCTCGACGTGGCAGCGCTGGGCGCCAGGCTGGCCTCGCTGGCGGCCCGGCTTGACGGGGACCCCGCGACGCGCCAGACGCGGCTCCTCCTCGAGCCCGGCCGGTTCATCGTCGGCCCGGCCGGCGCCTACCTCACGCGCGTGCTCGAGCGCAAGCAGGTGGGCGGCCACCAGGTGGTCATCGTGGACGGCGGCATCCACCACGTGCTGCGGCCGGCGCTGGTGGGGCAGGAGCACCGCGTGCGGGTGCTGACCGGATCGGCTGCCGGGTCGGGCGCGAGCCCCAGCCGGATCCCGGTGACCGTCGCCGGGCCGCTGTGCTCGGGCCTGGACGTGTTCGCCCACTCGGCCGCCATGGCGCTGCCGGACCCGGGCGACCTGGTGGCGGTGCTGGACGTGGGCGCCTACGGCGCGACCGAATCGATGCCGCTGTTTCTCTCGCACCCCATGCCGCCCGAGATCGCGGTGCGCGGCGGCGAGGCCTGGGTCGCCCGGCCGCGGATCGATCCCGACACGTGGCTGGGCTGGCAGGTGGGGGAGCCTGGCGGCGCGTGACCGGGCGCGGCCCGGGTCGAACCCCGCCGGAGTTGGTGACCTTCGGCCCGACGGGGGCCGGCGACTGGTCGTCGTATACTCCCCAGCAGTATGACGTCATCACCGCCCGCCCCCAACAGCGTCCAGCCCATTGAGATCATCCTGCCCATCGAGGGCATGACCTGCGCCTCGTGCGTCAACCGCATCGAGCGGTTCCTCAACAAGACGCCGGGCGTGTCCACGGCCGCGGTCAACCTGGCCACGGAGAAGGCGACGATCCTGGTTGACCCGTCGGTGGCCGGCCGCGACGAGCTCATCAGGGCGGTCGAGGCGGCGGGCTACGACGTGCGGCCCGAGGCGCCGACCGCCGGCGACGCGGCGGCCGTCTCGCTCGACGCGGAGCTGACCGCCGACGACCTGGAGCGCGACCGCGGCCTCCGCGAGACGCTGCGGATGTCCGCCACCGCGATCGCCGCCTCGCTGGTGATCATGGTCCTGATGTTCTGGCCGCAGACCGCGGTGTCGATGGCCGACATCAACAAGGCGATCCTGCTGCCGGCCACGTTCCTCGTGGCCTGGGCGGGCAGCCGCTTCTACCGCGCCGCCTGGAAGGCCGGCCGCCACGGCGGGGCCACGATGGACACGCTGGTCGCGGTTGGCACCGCGGTCGCCTGGGCGTACTCCGCGTTCGTCACGCTGTGGCCCGACGTCGTGCGCAACGCCGGGATCATGCCGGAGACGTACTTCGACTCGGCCACGATCATCATCGGGCTGATCCTGCTCGGGAAGTACCTCGAGGGGCGGGCGAAGGGCCGGACGACCGGCGCCATCCGCCGGCTCGTCGGGCTCCAGGCCACCACGGCCCGCCGCATCCGCAACGGGGTCGAGGAGGACGTGGACCTGGCCCTGGTGGTCGCGGGAGACATGCTCCGCGTGCGGCCCGGCGACAAGGTGCCGGTGGACGGCGTGGTGGCCGAGGGCGCGTCCGCGGTGGACGAATCCATGCTCACCGGCGAGCCGATCCCCGTGACCAAGAATCCCGGGGACGAGGTCATCGGCGCCACCCTGAACACGACCGGCTCGTTCGTCATGCGCGCCACGCGCGTGGGCCGCGACACCGCGCTCGCCCGCATCGTGGACTTGGTCCAGCGGGCGCAGGGCTCCAAGGCGCCGATCCAGCGGCTGGCGGACCAGATCAGCGCGGTCTTCGTGCCGGCGGTGCTGGGGATCGCCTCGGTCACGTTCGTCATCTGGCTCGTGTTCGGCCCGGAGCCGCGGTTCACGCTCGCCCTGACCGCGTTCATCGGCGTCGTCATCGTCGCCTGCCCGTGCGCCATGGGCCTTGCCACCCCCACGGCCATCATGGTCGGCACGGGCAAGGGCGCGGAGGCCGGAATCCTTGTGCGCGGCGGCGAGGCGCTCGAGGCGGCGGGCGGCATCGACACGGTCGTCATGGACAAGACCGGCACGCTGACGCTGGGCAAGCCCGCGGTGACCGCGGTCGTCCCGGCGCCGGGCTTCGCTTCCGCGCGGGTCCTGGACCTCGCGGCGTCGCTCGAGCAGGGCTCCGAGCACCCGCTGGGCGAGGCGATCGTGCGCAAGGCGCGCGAGACCGAGCTCGGCTTCGGCAAGGCGTCGGGGTTCGAGGCCACGATCGGGCGGGGCGTGAGCGGCGAGCTCGACGGCGCGCAGGTGCTCGTGGGCTCCGCGCGGCTGCTGCGGGAGCGGGGCGTGGACGTCGCGCCGCTGGACGCCGCCGCCGCCGACCAGCAGGCGAACGGCGCGACGGTCGTGTTCGTGGCGGTGGACGGCCAGGCGGCAGGCGTGATCGCCGTCTCGGACCCGGTGAAGGCGGAGTCGGCCGAGGCGGTGCGCTCGCTGCGGGCCAGCGGGCTGGACGTGTGGCTCCTCACCGGCGACGCGCGCGTGACGGCCGAGGCGGTGGCGCGCGAGGTGGGCATCCCCGCGGACCGCGTGGTCGCCGAGGTCCTCCCCGGCGACAAGGACGCGGTGATCGAGCGGCTGCAGGCCGAGGGCCACAAGGTGGCCATGGTCGGCGACGGCATCAACGATGCGCCGGCGCTCGCCCGGGCGAACCTGGGCGTGGCGATCGGGACCGGGGCGGACGTGGCGATCGAGGCGTCCGACGTGACCCTCGTCGGCGGCGACCCGCGCCTCGTGGGCTCGGCGATCGCGCTGTCGCGCTGGACGCTCCGGGTCATCCGCCAGAACCTCTTCTGGGCATTCGCCTACAACGTGCTGCTGATCCCGATCGCGATGGGCGCGCTGTTCCCGGCGTTCGGCGTGACGATCAACCCGGCGCTCGCGGCAGGCGCGATGGCCCTCTCCTCGGTGAGCGTGGTCACGAACTCGCTCCGGCTGCGGCGCGTTGACGTCCGCCCGGGCCGCGTGACGCCGATGCGGGCCGGGGCCCTGGGCCTCGTGCGCGACGGCGCCTACCTGCTCGTGATCGGCGTGATCGGCCTGGCGGTGGCGGGCGGCGTGCTGGCGGCCGACGGGGCGCTCGACGCCTCGCTGCCGACGGTGCCGGTGGCGAGCGCGATGACCGTACGGGCCGGCCAGCTGACCGTGCTCGAGCTTCCGAACGCCAGCGGCGCCGTCGAGGCGTGGATGGCGCAGGGACTTGCCAACGTGGAGCTGCTGGCCCGGCCCGGCCAGACGGCGCGCCTCCGGGTGTCGATCTCGAAGCCCGGCACGTACCCCACGATGCTGGGCGCTCCGGACGGCGCGGGCGCCACGGCCGGAACGCTGGTCGTCACCCCGTAGGGGGCACGTCGTCGGGGGCCGGTCCGGCCAGTTCGTACACGCGCGCGGACTTTCGAGCGCGATCCTCGAGCTCGGTGGTGGTGCGGACCTCGTAAGCGGCCAGCTCGCGGAGGCCCTCGGCCGGGAGGTAGGCGCGACCCGGGTCGCCGACCAGCACGTCGATCCCGGCCGCCCGACAGCGGCGCAGCCACGGCCAGATCCTGCCCGCGAACCCGGTCTCGTACCACGTGTCGCCCGCCAGGACGACGTCGGCCTCGGGCGGGTCCTCGTCGAGAACGTCCCGCCGGACGAGTGCCACCCGTCGGCCGGCGGCCCGGGCGTTGAGCTCGATGGCGGCCCAGCTGACCGGGTCGATGTCGGCGGCAGCCGCCCGCGCGGCGCCCGCGTCGAGCGCCGCCAGCGCGCACAGGCCGGACCCGCTCGCGATGTCGAACACGCGCCGGCCAGCCACCAGCTCCGGATGGCCGCGCAGGTGGTGCGCGAGCGCCAGGCCGCCCGCCCACGCGAACGCCCAGTAGGGGATCGGCGCGTCGTCGTCGTGCGTCTCGACCTGCGTCGCCCGCCAGAGCGGGAGCACCTCGTCGGCGAGGTGGAGGCGCAGGTGCTCGGCGCCCGGGACGGGGCGCAGGCGCGTGTGGCGCATGACGAAGGCGCGGGCGGAGTCGGTCATCGCTCGGCCCGATGCTACGGCGTGGCGGGGCCCGTCGCGCGGCGGGCTGGCCGCGGCGCGTACACTCGTGACGCGATGCACGAGCCCGATCCCGCCGCCCGCCATGCCCGCGTCGAGGTGCCGCCCGACCCTCGGGACCTGGCCGGCACGTTCCCCCAGCGCTTCGTCGTGGACGTTCGCTTCGGCGACACCGACGCCATGGGCCACGCGAACAACTCGCGGTTCCTGACCTACGTGGAGTCGGCGCGGCTCGCCTACTGGGAGGCGGCCACCGGCGAGTCGTTCGCCCTCGCGACGCACGGGGCGCAGGAGTCGCTCATCCTGGCCGAGGTCCGGGTCACGTTCCGCTCGCCCGCGCTGTTCGGCGAGGTGCTCACCGTGGAGACGCGGGCGGGGCGCGTGGGCCGGACGTCGTTCACGCTGCAGCACCGGATCACCGCTGCCGCGTCACGTCTGGCCCCGGCGCGCCTGGTCGCCACCGCGGACGACGTGCTGGTCATGTACGACTACGTCAACGGCCGCCCGCAGGCGATCCCGGACGATGTGGTGGCGCGCCTGGAGGCCTTCGAGGCACGGCCGCTTCGCGGCTGACCGGCCCGCGCCCCTGCCGATCGCGCTCGCGCACCGGCCCCAACGCGACGCGGGGGTGAGGTCGCGGGCAGCATCGTCCGCCCGCGCGGGTCCCGCCTCCCGGGCGATGGCCCTGCGCTCGGCGCCGCGGCGGGCCCTCCGGCTCTCGCCTCGGCCTCCCTCCGGCCGAGGGCGGCCACCGCCCGCCGCGGCGCGGCGGCCTTGGACGCGCCGACGGGCGCCGGCAGCCGCTCAGATCGCGCTGGCGCAGGCCCTGCACTTGGTGGCGTCGACGGCGTTGTCGGTCTTGCAGAACGGGCAGCCCTTGACGGGCGCCGCCTCCGCCTCCTTGATGAAGGCCCGGGCGATCAGGAACACGACGAGCGCCACGATCACGAACACGATGATCGTGTTGATGAAGGCGCCGTAGCGGATGGCGACCTCGGTGGCGACGCCCTTCGCGTCCGTCTTCGTGCCGAGGACGATCTTGAGCTGCGAGAAGTCGACACCGCCGAGGGCCCAGCCGATGGGCGGCATGATGATGTCGTTGACGAGCGAGGTGACGACCGCCCCGAGGGCGGCACCGATGATGACGCCGATCGCCAGCGCGAGGGCGTTGGTCTTGGTCAGGAACGCCCGGAACTCCTGGATCACGTTCGGTCTCCCTCTCCCTGGTCGGGCTGCGCCCGCGGGTGCCGCGGGCCTCTCGTTCGCGTTGGTTGCTGCCCGCGTCCCGGGCAGGCTTGGATCAGTGAGCGGATGCGTGGGCCGCGTCGCCTCGGGACGCGAGTTGCCGGCGGGCTTGAGCGCGCGAGCGTCAGAGCTCCCCGGGCACGATGCCGCCCCGATCAGCGCTCGATAGCCTTCGGCAGCGTCGCGGCCTCGGTAACCCAGCCCTCCACCTCCTTCCCGGGGGTGCGACGCAGGATCCTGTGCTCGTCCTTGGACTTCGCCATGGCCGCCGTGAGATTGGCCGGCTCGCGATGGCCACCTCGGGCGGTGAGTTGACGCCCGCGACCGCGAGCAGGTCGGAGTACTCCGAGCCGACACCCTTGGGGCACATGAGGTCGCGGCGGTCGGTCCACTCGGGAATCCGCTTGCCGCTGAGCCGGCTGTGTCGAGCCTGGCGGCATGGGCCGGGCCGATGTCCTCGATCTCTTCGACCTTCATCGGATCTGCCCCTCAGCGCAGGTCAGCCGAGCCCGGTCACCGTTCGCCGAGGCTGCGGCGGGCAGGGCCGGTGACCAGCCCAACCGTACACCGCGCCGACGGCCCGCGCGTGACGCCGCGGAGCTCGCCGGACACGGCTGCCGAGTGCGTCGAGGTGCGACCAGCGGACGGCGCGTCGCCCTGCCGGGCCGACCCGGTGGTCGTGGTGGCCGAGCGCCAAGACCGGGCGCTCCCCGTCGTGACAGGGCGCGCCCGGTCAGGTTCGGCTCCGCGGGATCAGCCTCGGTAGTACCTCCGCCAGATGAGGCGGTGGATCGGCACCCAGCGCGGGACGTCACGCAGACCCGGGATGAACGGCACCAGGGCCAGCAGCCCGGTGAGCACGATCATCAGGACGATGACCACCAGGTCGGCGTTGGGAGCGCTCGAGAAGGGCGGGACCTGGTACCAGAGCGTGAACAGCCACAGCCATGTCTGGCCCGGGTAGCTGCCCGTCTCGTTCATCATCCCCCACTGGTCGCCCGTGAGGTGCTGCGCCGCCGCCAGGTTCGACAGGTAGGACCCGTCGCCCATGAACAGCAGCGGGCGGGTGAAGTCCGTCTGGAAGAAATGGCCGCTGTCGAGCAGGAGACCGTCGAGGCCGCCCGTGCGGGCGACCGCGAGCAGGTTGTCCATCAGCGTCGGGACGGGCCCGTAGTCGCCGGACGCCACCACGACCTGTCCGCCGGAGGCCGTCGCGTTGGCGAGCGCGCTGGTGTAGGCGTTGAGCCACGCGCCCTGCTGGGTCGAACTGGCGCCCTGGTAGGTCTGGAGCGCGGTGGTGAGCGATGGGTTGCCGGTCGAGGCCAGCCCGAGCGGCTTGAGGACGAAGTCCTGCGCCGGGTCGATCGGCGTGCTGACTCCTGCCCAGACCGCTGGCTGGAAGGGGCCGATCGCCTGCGCTGCCCCGGGGGTGTCGTTGTAGGGCTGGCCGTACCCGGCGGTGGTGCTCTGGCCTGACAGCTCGGACGCTGCCGTCGTGACGAAGTCGACCGGGTCGCTCTGGGCCCAGCTCTGGATGGTGACGGACGGGTCGTCCGGTGACGAGAACGCGACGGCCGCGACCGCGACCAGGATCGCCGTCACGAGCAGGGCGATCCCCAGCTCCTTGACCAGGTCGTAGCGGACGGTCCGGATCCCGGCGTAGTAGTCCCCCTGCGGGGCAGCCTTGCCGCTCACTTCGCCGCCTCCCCGCTGGCCCGCGCCGAGCCGGCCGGGTCGATGGGCTTCACCACGCCCCGCATGCGGACCTGCACGACGTGCAGCACCACCAGGAGGGTGACCAGGATCGGGAAGATCATCACGTGGAGCCCGTACATCTGGCCGAAGTTCAGCACGTTGAAGAACGCGCCGACGCCGGACGCGTTGGTCGCGTCCTTCGCGTTCACCGCGATCCACTGCGCGTCGAAGTTCTGCTGCGAGAGGTAGCCGGTGAAGGCGGTCACGATGCTGATGGCGAAGATCACCACGCCGATCATCCAGGTCGGGGCCCGGCCGTCACGCCAGCTGGCCATGAAGTACTGGCCCCACAGGTGCAGCACCATGAAGATGAAGAAGACCTGTACCGCCCAGAAGTGCAGGCTGTTCACGAAGCGCCCGACGCCCGAGACGTGCCACCACTGGGGCCCGAAGAACGCGAGCACGACGCCCGTGGCCACGATCCACATGAGGCCCGCGATGGCGACCACCCCGAAGACGTAGACCCAGGATCCGACGTAGTAGGGCATCCGGTGGGGCAGCAGCGAATCGATCGGCAGGCTGCGCTCGAGCCAGCGCCGGATCGCCAGCGTC
>JAKAMV010000257.1 GCA_021812735.1 Chloroflexota bacterium
CCTCGACGAGTTCCTTCCGCAGGAGAACGGCAAACCCGCTCATGCCGCCATCTCCCGCTCGCCGGTGAGGCGGAGGAAGACGTCCTCGAGCGTGGGCCGGTCGCGTGCGACGGACGCGAGCGCGACGCCACTGGCGGCCACGGCCGGCAGCAGTTCGCGCGAGGCGATCGCCGTGTCCGAGACGGCCACCGTCAGCACCCCGTGCTCGGCCGCCGCGGCGGTGACCCAGGGCAGCTCGCGGAGCCTGGTTGCCAGGGTGTCGAGGCCCGCGTCCTCTCCGGGCTCGGCCTCGATCCGCCACACCGGTTGGGCGTACCGGTTGAGCAGCGACTCGATGGCGTCCTCCGCCACGAGGTGGCCGTGGTCGAGGATCGCGACGCGGTCGCAGACGCGCTCGACGTCGGCGAGGACGTGGCTTGAGAACAGCACGGTGGTCTCGCCGCGCAACGACGCGATCAGCCCCAGCACGTCGCGCCGGCCTTCCGGGTCCAGCGAGCTGACCGGCTCGTCGAGGATCACGACCGGCGGCCGATGGACGAGCGCGCCCGCGATGCCGAGGCGCTGGCGCATGCCGCCGGAGTACCCGGCCGCTCGTCGGTCGGCCGCGTCGCGGAGCGCCACCCGCGCGAGCGCATCGTCGATGTCGGTCTCGAGTCGGGCGCCGTCGAGCCCGTGGAGGCGGCCGATCAGCCGGAGCTGCTCGCGCCCGGTCATCCAGCCGTACGCGCGCGGGTCCTGCTCGAGGTAGCCGAGTCGCCGCCGGACGCCGATCGGGTCGAGGGCCGGGTCCAGCCCGGCGACCAGCGCCCGCCCCGATGTCGGGCGGGTCAGGCCGGCGAGGAGCCGCAGGCACGTCGTCTTCCCGGCGCCGTTGGGCCCGAGCAGGCCGAACACGGACCCGGCCGGGACCGCCAGGTCCAGCCCGTCGAGGGCGAGCACGCCGCCGCGGTACCGGCGCGCCAGCCGCTCGATCACGATCGCGGGCGGCGCGTCGGGCAGGGGACGCGCCCGCGGTGTCTCAAGCGCCGCCCGGACCTCCGCCGGCGGTGCCTCCGCCGGGGGCGGCGCGACGATCGGCGGGTCGTGAGGGCTCCCCCAGCCGGGCATCGCCCCCGGGCCGGGCGCCGCGTCCACGGGACCGTCCTCGCGGCCGACCAGGAAGTACAGGATCGGCCCGAGCAGGTTGACGAAGACGATGATCACCGCCCACATCGCCTTGCTCCCGCCGCGGACCCGCCGCTCCTCGCGGAGCAGGTCGAACGCGGCCAGCAGCAGGAGCCCGAGCTGGAGGATGGCGACCGGGATGAGCAGCGCCAGGACGGTGGGGCTGAGGTTCGCGAGGCCGAACACGGTCACAACCCCCCGGCCGGCGCGCGGCGGAGCGCCCGAGGCTTCATGCGGGTCCCTTCGCGGGGTCGACGCCGAGGGCGTCCATGAGGGCCACGAGCGCCTCCTCCAGCGCGGTCTGGTTGAGCCGGTAGGTGATGGTCGAGCCGGAGCGCTCTTGCTGGACCAGGCCCGCCTCCCGAAGGACCGCGAAGTGGCCGGACATCGTCGGCCACGACAGGTCGAACTGGGCGACGAGTTCGCCGGCCGTCATCGGCCGCACCCGCAGGAGGGCGAGGACGCGGCGGCGGGTCGGGTCCGCGAGGGCACGGCAGACGCGGTTCGTTGGCGGCTCCTGGTTCGGTGCCCACCGAATTCGGTCGTCGCCAAAATAGCAGGACCCCTCGCGGCTGTCGACATGCTGCGCTGGTAGACTCTCCCCACTTCCGCCGCGCCGTCCGCGCGAGCTCCCGACAACATCCGGAGGCGCACCCATGACCGACGACCGCGAGCGCTGGGCTCTCATCCTCGGGGCCTCCTCGGGCATGGGCGAAGCGACCGCGCTCGCGCTCGCTGCCGCCGGCTACAACATCGCGGGCGTCCACCTGGACTTCCGCGCCGGCATGGCCCACGTCGAGGAGATCAAGCGCGAGATCGTCGCCCGCGGCGCGGACGCGCTCTACGCGAACATGAACGCCGCCGACGACGAGAAGCGCCACGCGTTCCTTGACGCGCTCGACGCGCGCTTCGAACCGGCGCGCGCCGCCGGCCGCCAGCCGTACGTCCGCGTGGTGATGCACTCGCTCGCGTTCGGCAGCCTCGTGCCGTTCCTGGCCGAGGATCCCAAGGCGGCGGTGGACCGCAAGAAGATGGAGATGACCCAGGACGTCATGGCGAACAGCCTCGTCTACTGGGCCCAGGACCTCTGGCGCCGGAACCTCCTCAGCCGGGGCTCGCGGTTCTTCGCGATGACCTCCGAGGGCTCGTCGCGCGTCGTTCCCAGCTACGGCGTCGTCTCGTCGGCCAAGGCCGCCCTCGAGTCGCACATCCGCCAGCTGGCCATGGAGTTCGCGCGCCTGGACACTGGTGTCACCGCCAATGCCATCCGGGCCGGCGTCACGCTGACCCCGGCGCTGATGAAGATCCCCGAGAAGGACGCGATCATCGCGGCAGCCGAGAAGCGCAACCCCAGCGGGCGCATGACCACCCCGCAGGACGTCGCGAACGCCATCGTCGCGCTGTCAGGATCGGGCACGGACTTCATCAACGGCGAGATCATCGGCGTGGACGGCGGCGAGTACATCACCGGCTCGTGACGGCGACAGTGGCGCGGCGGCGCAGAGTGAAGGGGACGGTCCCGTGATCGGTCGGGTCTTGGTCGTCGGTTCGGTCAACGTGGACCTCGTGGTCCAGAGCGATCGCCTGCCCGCCCCCGGCGAGACGGTGCTGGGCGGCACGTTCAGCCGGTTCCACGGCGGCAAGGGCGGCAATCAGGCCGCGGCCGCCGCTCGGCTCGGGATCCCGGTCATGCTGGTGGCCGCCCTGGGCGACGACGAGTTCGGCGCCACCGCGCGCGCGGCGCTCGCCCGCGAGGGCGTCGGCACCGACGTGCTCGTCACGCTCGACCACACCGCGACGGGCGTCGCGCTGATCCTCGTGGACGCCAAGGCGGAGAACATGATCGCCGTGGCGCCCGGGGCGAACGCCGGGCTCACCGCTGCCCACGTCCGGAACGCTCTGGTGCGGCTGAGCCCGAACAAGGGCGACGTGGTCCTGGTGACGCACGAGATCCCCACCGACGCCGCCCGCGAGGCGCTCCGGATCGGTCGGCAGGGCGGCGCGTGGACCGTGTTCAACCCGGCGCCCGCGGGGTGCCTCGACCGGTCGATCCTCGCCATGGCAGACGTGCTCACGCCGAACCGGGGCGAGCTGGCCCGCCTGGTCGGCGAGGACCAGAAGCGATCGGGGCGCGCGTCCGCGCCCGAGGATCCGGTCCGCGCGGCCAGGCTGCTGCTCGAGGCCACCAACGCCGGCGCCAGCGGCACCGCCGCGCTGCTCGTGACCCTGGGCTCCACCGGGGCCGTGCTGGTCCGCCGGGATGCGCCGCCGCTGGAGATCAAGTCGCCCAAGGTCAAGGCGGTGGACGCCACCGGGGCCGGGGACGCGCTCAACGGGGCGCTGGCCGCGGCGCTGGCGGTCGGGCTCGACCTGGAGATGGCCGCTCGGCGGGCGGTGGTGGCCGCGTCGCTGTCGGTGACCCGGGCTGGCGCTCGCGAGGGGATGCCCACTCGCGCGGAGCTGGACGCCAAGCTGGTGGAGCTGGGCATCCTGACCCCGCCGCCCGTGCCGCAGGAGCCGGACGAGGCCGGCGTGGTGGACACGGCGGAGCTGGACGCCGGCCCCGCCTGAGCGCGACCCGGACCCGGCCCGAGCACGCCCCGGACCCGGCCCGAGCCCGTCCCGCCGCCCGTCTGGCCAACGGGCCCGAACCGGTCGGGGGCCGCCCAGCGCGCGCTACTCGACGCGCTCCTCGGCCACCCAGACGCTCCGGGCACGGGCTTCGGGCGTCATGCCGAGCCGGCCCCGATCCGTGACCCACCACACCGGCAGGCCCCGCCGGCGCCCCTCCTCGCCGATGGCCTCGCTGCCGCCGAGGAACAGCGCCTTGCTCCAGACCTCGTTCCAGGCCGGGTCCGGGCCGGCGACCGAGACGGCGATGAGCCCCGTCCGTGCCGGCTGGCGCGTGCGGGGGTCCACGAGGTGGTGCACGAGGCGCCCGTCGGGACCGGTCCAGTGCCGCACCGCGACCGACGAGGTGGACACGCCGCCGGCATCGAGCGCGTAGACCGCCAGGGGCGCTGGAGCCGGTCCCGCCGGCGCAACGGGATCGTCCACGCCGATCCGCCAGCCGCCCGAAGGAGGCGCCCCGGCGCTGGAGATGTCACCGCCCGCGTCGATCAGCAGCCCGGCGCCCTCGGGGAGGGCCGCGATGGCGGCCGCGGAGGCCCAGCGCAGGGCGAGGCCCTTGCCGATCCCGCCGCTGTCGATCGGGCGAGCCGGGATCTCCACCAGCGAGGCGCGCGGCGTGCCGGGGGCGACCGCCTGGACGCGGTCGTTGGCCAACCCGTCCCTCGCCGTGGTCGGGCCCGGGGCCCGCGACGACGGCGCGCGTTCGCCGACCGGCGCCCAGCCGAGGGGCGCCCCCGCGAGCGTCGCCCCGCGCTCGCCGATCTGCTCCAGCGCGTCCAGCACGGAGGCGTCGAACCGCCCGTCCGTGATCCGGGCGGCGCGATCGACCGCCGCGAGCATGGTCCGCAGCCGCCATGACACGAGCGCCACGCCCCCGGTGCCGGCCCGTCGGTTCAGGGCGGTCAGCTCGGAGTCGTCACGGAACCGGGAGAGCGCCGCGTCCACGGCCGCGAACTCCCCCTGCACCGCTGCCCAGGCCGCCTCCGCCGTCGCCCCAGACGCGGTCGCGTCGGGACCTGCCGGCTGGCGGACGAACAGGCGCAGGACGGAGCCGAGGGCGCGGCCGCTGAACGTGGCAAGCCCGGCCCGGGCGTCCACTCGGCGCTCCGCCGGGCCGTCCACGGGCGGACGCTCGCTACGGCTTGCCGGACGCGGTGGTGGTGGTCGTGACCGCGACCGAGCCGCCGCCGCCCCCGACGCCGCCCGCGCTGATCGCCCCGTGCATGGTCACGGTCGGCAGCGTGAAGTTGGCGTTGAGCTTCGCCGCCGAGCCCTCGGCCAGCGACACCAGCTGGCTCAGCTCGGCGAGGCGAGCCTGGTAGCCGGCCACGCCGGAGCTGACCGACTCGTACTGCGTCGCCAGCGCCCGGACCCGGGCGTCCGCCGCCTCGACCGCCGCCTGCAGGGAGTCGTTGCCCGCCTTCGCCCGCCCCACGGCGTCGATCGCCGGCCCCTGCCGCGCGGCGGCGTCGAGCTGCGTCTGCGCCTGGAGGCCGGCGATCGTGGACAGCGAGACGGCGTAGACCGCTGCGGACACGCCGACGAGCATGCCCGCCCGGGTTGCCGAGGACAGCCACGGTTCGCCACGGCGCCGCGCCAGGCGTGCGGCCCGGCCCGCCAGCGGACTCGTCGCCGCGATGGCTCCCGCGGCGACCGACATCTCGGCGGCCGTGGCGCCGGGATCGGCCTCGCGACCCTTTCCGGAGGCTGCCTCCCCGGGACCGACCCGGCGCCGGGCCCGGGGGGTTCCCGGCAAGGCCGCGGGGAGGGTGCGCTCAGTCATCGCCGTAGGATCCGCCACCGCCCGCGCGGCTGCTGCCCGAGGTGGTTGGGGCAGGCGCGGCGGCCGACTTCTTCGCCGCCGCGTTGAGGGCCGCCTGTTTCGCGGCCGCGGCGTTGAGCTGCGCGAGCCGTTGCTGCGCGGCCTTGAGCTGCGCCTGGACCGCGGTCAGCTTGGACTGCGCGGACTGGATCTGGCCCTGCATCGACGCCGCGCTGCTGCTCTGCGAGGCCATGGCGCCACTCGCCGCCTGGAGGGCCGACTGGAGGTCGGCCATCTGGCGGGCGACCTGGTCGATGTCCGCCCCGAGGGCGGCGGCCCGCTGCTGCTGCGCGCCCATGGCGCTGCTGATGGACGAGGCGGACACCGCGCTCGTGTCCAGGGGCGCGGAGGCGGCCCGCCATGTCGCGGCGAGCTCGACCGACCCCACGCCCACGCCGATCACCGCGGCCGTGACGCCGAGCACGAGGATCTTGCGGGCGACGCGCCCGGCCAGGCCTGCGGACATCAGGACTCCTCCAGTGCGGTTGCCGGCGTCGGCCGGCGGCGAGCGACAGGGGCGGCGTCGGCGCGCGGGGCGACGCCGCGCGCGGGACGGGATGTCGCGGTCCACCAGCGATGGGCCACGCCGGCCAGGACCACGCCGCCAGTTAGCAGGTACATGGGGAGCAGCTCGACGCTGTCGGTCCCCGCCAGCACGCCATGCACCCAGGCGGCGAGGAAGACGAGCGCCGCGACGCGGTGGAGCGCGAGCCACCAGCCTGCCGGCAGGAGGCGGGTCCACTTCGCGGTGGCCGCCGTGAGCAGCAGCGCGTACAGCGCCACCGAGCCGATGGCGACCGGCACCGAGCGGTACTGCGACAGGCCCGGCACCAGCGCGCCGACCCAGCCGACGCCGGCGTAGGGGTCCACGGCCAGCAGCACGACGTGGAGCGTGAGGAACGCGCCGGCGAACACCGTCAGCAGCTCGTGCCACGGGAACACCACGCGCATCGGGGCGGGCGTGCCGCGGTTGCGCGGATGGCTCAGCCACACGCCCGCCGCCACTTGGAGGGTGAGCAGCAGATAGGCCGTGACACCCAGCGCGCGGGCGGCGACCCAGGACGCGACCGAGGCCGACTGGCCGTCCGCCGCCGGGACGACGCGGCCGGTCACGCCCAGCGCGACGAGGCCGGCGACCGCCCCGATGACGACGAGCGTCGACGCGCGCGTGCGCATCAGCGGGCCCTTGCCGGGCGGGCTGGCCGGGATGCGGGGGGCAGGCTGGGCGTGCGCATGGGACCTCCGGAGCGTGTGGCACCGTTCCGAGGCAGGCCGCCGCGCGAAGGTTTCACCCGCGGGCTCGGCGATGGTCCTGCCGACGCGCGGGACCGCGCCCTCGCGGTCGGTCACCCGCCCAGGGCGGCGGCGACCTGGCTGGCGTTCCACGTCATGGCGCCCAGGTAGGTGTCCACGGGGGCGTCGCCCAGCGTGTCGTCGTACAGGCCACGCACCACCGTCACGCCCGTCTCGCTGGCGATGGCGGCGGCCAGGTCCGTGTTGAACTGGGCCTCGGCGAAGATCGCGCGGGCGCCGCTGGCCTTGACCCGCGCCACGAGGTCCGCGATCTGGCCGGCGCTCGGGTCCTGGCCGGGCGCGTCCACGATGGTGCCCACGACGGTCAGCCCGTAGGCCGCCGCGAAGTACGGGAAGGCGTCGTGGAACGAGATCACCACCCGGTTGGCCGCCGGGATCGCCCCCAGGCGTGCCCTGATGTCGCCGTCAAGCCTGGCCAGGCGGGCCTTGTAGGCGGTCGCGTTGGCGGCGAAGGCCGACGCGTCGGCCGGGTCGGCTGCGGCGAGCGCGGCCTCGATCCGGTCCACGTACAGCGCGGCGTAGGCCACGTTCATCCAGACGTGGGGATTGACCTCGCCCGATGCGCTGGTGACGTAGGTGACGCCGGCGAGGTTCTCCCCCAGCACCACCTCGGACGCGCTCGAGCTCGCGTCGGCGACGAGCTTGGCGAGCCAGTCGTCGAGCCCAAGGCCATTGCGGATCACGACGGCCGCACTGGCGATGCGACGGATGTCGGAGGGCCTGGGGTCGAACGTGTGCACGTCGCCGCCCTTGGGCACGAGCGACTGGGCGTCCACCCGGTCGCCGCCAACCTGGGCGGCCAGGTCCGCGAACACCGTGGTGGTGGTGACGACCTGGAGCTTGCCCCCGGCGGACGGCCCGGGGACGGCGGGTGCGCTCCCGCACGCGGCAACGAGCGCCGCGGCCAGCAGCAGGGCCATCCCGACCCGGCCGCCGGCCAGCGCTCGGATGTCCGTTGGCCGGGGCATGGCGGGCTCCCTTCTAGAGGTGCGGCCCCGTCGGTGGCCGCGAGCTGTCGGGCGGTGGCGCGGCGAGGTCAGCGGGTCGCGCCGCGGCGACACGCGGCGCACACGCCGAACACCTCGAGGCGATGCGAGGTGATCTGGAAGTCCAGGCGACGGGCGATGCCGTCGAGCGCGGGCCCGAGGCCGGCCTCCGCGACATCGAGGGCCCGCCCGCAACTGGTGCAGATGGCGTGGTGGTGGTGGACCGGCTCGCACGCGACGTAGGCGTGGCTGCCGCTCGGCAGGTCCACGCGCTCCACCAGCCCGAGCTCGGTGAACAGCTCCAGGGTGCGGAACGCGGTGGCGCGCCCGATCCCGGTGTGGCGCCGGCGCGCGTCGTCCACGAGGTCGCCGGCGGTGAAGTGGCCCTCGCGGTCCGCGACGAGCTGGGCGACCACTCGCCGGGGCGTCGTGACGCGGTGGCCCGCGCGCTCCAGCGAGGCCATCAGGGCGTCCGCGGTCACGCCTCGGCCTCCGGCGCGACCGGGGACGGGCGAAGGGCGTGGGCCAGCCGCTGGTAGCCCAGGACCAGGGCGAACGTGGCCGTCTGGGCCAGCACGATCGTCGCCCCGCTGGCGACGTCGAGCCAGTACGAGATGTACAGGCCGGCCACGGCGGTGACCACGCCGATCACCGCCGCGCCCAGCATCAGGCGCGTGAACCGCGCGGTGACGAGCTGAGCCGTGGCCGCGGGCGTGATCAGCATCGCGACCACGAGGATGATGCCGACGGCCTGCAGGCTCACGACGATGGTCAGGGCGACGAGCCCGAGGAACAGGTACTCCAGGCGCTCGACCGCGATCCCCGACGCCGCGGCGCCGAGCGGGTCGAACGTGGCGTACAGCAGCTCCTTCCAGAGCGCGGCGACCACGGCGATGACCGCCACGCCGAGCACCACCAGGCCCACCAGGTCGGCGGGGCTGATGGCCAGCACCTGCCCGAACAGGAAGCTGAACAGGTCTGCGACATAGCCCTTGATGGTGCTGAACAGGAACACGCCGAGCGCGAAGGCGCCCGCGAACAGCACGCCGATCGCGGTGTCCTGGCGCAGGCCGCCGCGCTTGGAGACGTACCCGATTGCGAGTGCCGTGCCGACGGCCGCCACCGCCGCCCCGAGGTAGAACGGGAAGCCCACGAGGTACGCCACCACGACGCCCGGGAACGCGGCGTGGGAGATGGCGTCGCCCAGGAACGCGACGCCCCGCAGCACCACGTAGGTGCCCACCACGGCGGTGACCAGGCTGACGAGCGCCGAGGCGGCGAGCGCCCGGAGGAAGAAGCCGTAGGCGAGCGGCTCGAGCACCAGGTTCACCGGCCCGCCCCCGACCCGTCGTGGAAGTGGCGCTCGCCGGGCGCAGCCTCGTCGTGGTGGTGGGCGTCGTCGAGCAGCACGGTCTGGCCGCCGAGCACCAGCAGGTGGCCCCCGTAGGCGCGCGCGAGCACGTCCGCGTCGAGGACCAGGTTTGACGGGCCGTAGGCGATCACCGTCCGGTTGACCGCCAGCACCTGGTGGAAGTGCTCCGCGGCGGCGGCGAGGTCATGCGTGGTGGCCACGACCGTCTTGCCTCGCGCCGCCTGCGCCTCGAGCAGCCCCATCAGGAGCTCCTGCGTGGTGGGGTCGATGCCCGTCACGGGTTCGTCGAGGAGGAACAGGTCCGGCTCCGCGGCGAGGGCGCGGGCGAGGAAGACGCGTCGGCGCTGGCCGCCGGAGAGCCGCCCGATCTGGGTCTGGAGGTGGTGCGCCATCCCAACCTGCTCGAGCGCCTGCCGGACCGCGCGGCGGTCGTCTGGGCCCGGACGCCGGACGGGGCCGAGCCGTGGGAAGCGGCCCATCGCCACCACGTCCTCCACCGTCACGGGGAAGGCCCAGTCCACCAGCTCCGCCTGCGGCACGTACGCGACGCGCCTGGCCTCGCGCCCCGGAGGCTGGCCCAGCACCTCGATCCGCCCCGTCCACGGGCGAGCAAGCCCGGCCATGAGCTTGAGCAGCGTCGACTTGCCCGCCCCGTTTGGCCCCACCACGGCGAGGAGGCTGCCGGGCTCCACGGCGAGCGACACGTGCTCGAGGGCAACCCGCTGGCCGTAGCCGGCGGCGACATCGCTCAGCCACACGTCCGCGTGGGCATGGGCGTGCGCCGGGTCCAGCGCATCGCCGTGCTCGTGGCGGGGTGCGTCCGTGCCCGCGTTGCGATGGGCGCGGTGCGGCTCCGGCCCGGCGGCAGGGGCAAGGGGACCGGCGGGGGCGACAGCGTTCATATGAGACACAGTATCAATAACATCGGGGGCGCGCAACGTGCGCGGCGGCCCCACGGCGACGGTCCGGCGACGTCCCGGCGACGGCCGGGCCGGAGACGTCGGCCGGGCCGACGGCCTCATCGGCTGGGGCGTCCGCCCCGCCGGCCGGCTTCGTTCCCTGATGCCCGGGGTCGCGGGGCCCTACTTCGTCGGCGGGTAGCCCGTGAGCTCCACGTAGGCCTGGCCGCCGACGCTCCGGCCGCCCACCGTGGCCGTGACGCGCTGCGAGCCCTCCCAGTACACGACCCCCGTGGTGGCCCGGGTGTCCAGCTCCTGCTGCGCAACCGTCGGCGTCAGGCGGGCGCTGATCCCCGCCGACGGGATCGCGACGGTCCAGCCGGCGGGGTAGACGGCCCCGGTGGCGGGCGACGTCCAGCGCCTCGTCACCGTCACCG
>JAKAMV010000258.1 GCA_021812735.1 Chloroflexota bacterium
TCGACCGACACCGCGCGGGCCAGGGGCGGCTCGCGCATCAGCGCGGTCACCAGCGCGCTGCCCAGGCGCCCGCCCGCCCCGGTGACGGCGATCCTCATGGCGCGCCGGCGTCGGGCCTCGCGGGGCGCGAGGGAGCGGCGGGGGCCGTGCTGGACCGGGGCGTGCCGGCGTCGTGACCGCCGGCGTCGGGCCTCGCGGGGTAAGCGGGGCACTCGCCGGTCGCGGCGCCCTGGGCGTGCAGGGCACCGCCGAACCGCCTGGCGACCCCGGCGTGCCGGGGACCGCCGAACCTCCTGGCGACTCCGGCGCTCACGGCGTGCCCGGCTCGTGCGGAGTGCTGCCGGCCAGGCGCGCCCCGTACTGCCGCGCGTAGTAGCCGCGCCACTCCCCGGCCTTCAGCGGGCGCCACCACTCGGGATGGTCGCGATACCAGCGCACGGTGGCGGCGAGCCCCTCCTCCAGGGGCACCTGCGCCGACCAGCCGAGGGCCGCGATTCGCGCGCCATCCATGTGGTAGCGCCGATCGTGGCCGGGCCGGTCGGCCACGTGGCGGATGAGCGCCTCGGAACGCCCGAGCTCGGCGAGGATCCGGCGCGTCAGCTCGAGGTTGGCGAGCTCGGCCGCGCCGGGCACGTTATAGACGGCGCCCGGCTCGCCCCGGCGCAGCACCAGGTCGATGGCCGCCGCGTGGTCGTCCACGTGGAGCCAGTCGCGCCGCTGCAGGCCGTCGCCGTAGAGCGGGAGCGCGAGCCCATCGATCGCGTTGGTGACGAAGAGCGGGACTACCTTCTCGGGGTACTGGTAGGGCCCGTAGGTGTTGGCGCCGCGCGTGATCACCGCGTCGATCCCGTGGGTCACCACGTAGCTGCCGACGAGCAGGTCACCGGCCGCCTTGGCCGCCGCGTAGGGGCTGCGCGGGCGCAGCGGGTCGGCCTCGGTGCTGGCGCCCTCCGGGACCTCGCCGTAGACCTCGTCGGTGGAGACCTGCAGGAAGCGGACCGGGTGATCGGCGCGCCGGACGGCCTCGAGCAGGACGTGGATGCCGAGGACCCCGGTGCGCAGGAACGCGGTGGGGTCCGCGATGCTGCGATCGACGTGCGACTCGGCGGCGAAGTTGACGACCGCGTCGGCGCCGGCGACGAGCGGGGCGACCGCGAGAGGGTCGGCGATGTCCCCCACCACCAGCCGGAACCGGCCGGCCTGCCCCAGGTCGGCCTCGCACGGCGCCAGGTTGGCGGGATTGCCGGCGTAGGTCAGCTTGTCGAGGACGGTGACGCTGACCTCGGGGTCGCTGTGCAGCAGGTTGCGCACGAAGGCGCTGCCGATGAACCCGGCGCCGCCGGTGACGAGGATCGAGCGGAAGACGCGATGGCCGTCCCGGACGCGGCGCGTGGCCGGGTGCGCCCGGAGGCGGGCGCGGGGAGCGGAGTCGGCCTCCGCCTCGCGGGCCGACGCGGCGAGGGTGCGGCTCGCGGGCCGGGCGGGGGCGAGCACGCGACCCTGACTGGCGGCGGGGTTCACCGCGGGCCGTCCACGCCGAGCGGGGGCCCGAGCACGCCGGCCGCGGCATCCTCGGCCGCCAGGCGGGCCGCCGCCATCAGCGACTCGACCGTCCCGGCATCGGTCCAGCGCCCCTCGTAGCGGCGCCAGAAGAGGCCGCCCGCGCGCAGGTAGTGGTTGAGCACGTCGGTGATCTCGAACTCGCCGCGCGCCGACGGCTGGAGCTGCTCGATCACCCCGAAGACGTCGGGCCGCAGGAAGTAGACCCCGATCGGGATGAAGTGCGACTTCGGGTGCGCCGGCTTCTCCTCGAAGCCCACCAGCACGTCGTCGTCGCGGGTGCCGTCGGCCGCCGAGCCGTCCGGGCGACGGAACTCGGCCACCCCGAAGCGGCGCGGGTCCGGCACCTCGTAGAGCAGCGTGCCGGCCGCGTACGGGCTCGTCTCGAACGCGGCTGCCGCCTCCGCCAGCGGCTCGCCCAGCAGCACGTTGTCGCCGAGCACCGTGCAGAAGGCGTCGTCGCCGACGAACCGGCGGGCGAGGCCGATGGCGTGGGCGATCCCGAGCGCGCCGCGCTGGAAGCGATAGGTCAGGTCGAGCCCGAAGGCATGGCCGTCGGCGAGCAGTTCCACGATGTCGCCCACGCTCTTGCCGCCCACGACCACCAGCACGTCGCGGATCCCCATCCCGGCCAGCGTCGCGATGGGGTAGTCGATCATGGGCCGGTCGAAGACGGGCAGCAGGTGCTTGTTGGTGACGAGCGTCAGGGGGTAGAGGCGCGTCGCCGTCCCGCCTGCCAGCACGAGGCCCTTCATCGCACGGAAGGGTAGCAGGGGCTGCCCTGAACGGGCGGCTGGTGCCCGGCCGCCCGCGCTTTGATGACAGCAGTCGGCCTGATGGCGACGGCCATCCGACCCGACCGGCGTCCTACTTGATCAGCTGCACGCCCATGGCTGCCGGGCCGTTCGACGTCGTGCCCGCGACGACCTCGCCGGATTGGATCCGCTTGACGAACCACCCCTTGAGGCAACCGGTGGCACCGTTACCGCCGACAGCGGGAGCGCCGGGGGCCGAGTTGCAGGCCGGGAAGTTGTTGCCGGCGATGTAGGCATGGTCCAGCAGGAACGCGGTGAACTGCGGGATGTGGTAGTAGGTGTTGTTCCCGACGCCCGGCGTCGTGCAGGCAGTCAGGTCCGTGCTTGACGGTTGCGTCTTGCAGGTGCCATCAAACATGGGCAGCAGGATGATCTGGCCGTCGTACGTGTTCATCGCCGTGTCCACGTTGTTGGCGTTGCCGGTCTTGGTCTGCAGCCACAGCGGGAGCGTGAAGGCCTGCGTGGACGGCGTCGTGATCTGACCGCTGAGTGTCGAGCTGCCCCCGAGGTCCAGCCAGCCGACAGATCCCGGGCCGGTCTTGCACAACGGGACGATCGCCTCGTTGGAAGCATTCGCGGACGCCTGATCCACGATCGGCCAGGGTTCCTGACCCGGGATCAGGTTGCTCGACCCGCTGCACGTCGAGATGGTCACGGGGAACGTGACCGGCAGCACCGGAGTTCCGGAGATCCCCACGAGCACGCCGGCCACGGCTGTCGCGCTGGCGGGCGTCGTGATGTGGGTGAGGCCGATCACGCCCGCGAAGTAGGTGTTGAACGTCCGATCTCCCTGCGTCTGAACACCTGCCGCGCCGGTCGGCACCACACCCGCCCCGACGACGGCCGCATCGGTCGGGTCCGTGGTGGTGGCGCCCCCGCTGGTGAGCAGGTTGCCATTGACGTCCGTGTAGTACGCCTGCAGAGAGCTGAGGTTGTTCTGGGCCCCGCTCGCGGCCGCGCTGACTGCCGTGTTGACTGCCGAGTCCCACTGGGCGTTCGTCCACGTGGGGTTGGAACCGGACATCTGCTGGACGAGCACCACAGCCCCCGCTTCCGCCGCGGAATCCGCACCGTTCTGCGTCGCTCGCTGCTGCGCCCAGGCGTTGCCGCCGTCGACCACGATGGCAGCCATGGCGAGCATCCCGACCATGCCCAGCACCACGAGGACGAGCACCTGGCCGTGGTCGCTACGCGCGCGCCTGGCGGGAGCTGCACGGCGGCTCCAGGAGAGCGTCGTGGAGCGCTGCGTCAATCGGCGGAGACTTAGCAGCGCATTCGGGACTTGCTGCGCATTCATGGATAGACCCTTTCGATGGGCAGGGCAGACGTCGACGACAACGTGATCGGCCCGAGCACCGCCGTTATCAGGGGAGTGAGAGGCTGGAACCGGTAGGTGACCGTGGTCGTCACGACGCAGCCGAGCGAGTACGGAGCATTGCAGGCGTAGTTCGGGGCGGGCACATTGGCCGCCGTGAGCCCCAGCCATGCGATCCGGGGATCGCCGGTCACTGCGGTCTGGATCGCCGTGACGTTCTGGTCGACGATGGCAACCCGAGCCGCAGTTCGGGCGGCCTCGGACACGGTACCGTAGGCGGAGATCGCCCGGCCCATGTCGACGATGCCGAGCATGATGGCAATCAGCAGAGGAATGACCAGGGCGAACTCCACGACCGCCTGGCCTCGGGAGCGCCGATCGGACTGAGTGTTCATCATCCGCCGTGCTTAACAGAGATGGAGATGCCGCAGGTTGAGTCGACCGTTCCGCCGGTCACCGACTGCCAGTTGATAGCCTTCGCGCCGTTGTAGCCATTCTCGAATTGGACCGTGGACGTGAATCCCGCCGCAGCCCAGGTGCTCTGGGCGTCAGACTCGAGCACCGAGTTTCCTGAGAAGTTCGGCACGACGCAGCCCACGGTGATGTAGTTGGTCTGCGTGGTGGTGGCCGAGCTCGTCCCGTTCGAGACGGTCAGGGTCACCGTGTACGTCCCTCCGACGCTGTAGGTGTGGGTGGGGTTCTGGGCCGTGCTGGTGGTTGGATTGCCGGCCGTGGCGTGAGAGTCACCGAAGTTCCAGCTCCAACTGGTGGGGCCACCCTGCGACTGATCCGTGAACGCCACAGTCACGGGTGCGGCTCCGCTCGTCGGCGTGCCGGTGAAGGCCGCGATCAGCCCCGTGACCGTCACGGTCACGGGCGTGGCGACGCTCTCGCCGCACACGTTCGTCGCTGTCATCGCGACGAGATACGTGCCGGCCGAGGCGAAGGTGTGCGTGGGACTCTGGGTTGTCGAAGTCTGGCCATCCCCGAAGTCCCAGCTCCAACCGGTCGGACTGCCGGTCGAGGTGTCCGTGAACTGCACCGTCAGCGGTGCGCCACCGGAGGTGGGATTGGCCGTGTACGAGGCAGACGGCGCCGTCCCGCTGGTGCAGTTCGCCGGGGCGACGGCCGCCGTGCCGGTGCGGACTGGGAAATACGCCGTTGCCGACAGGGTCACTGGATTGGGCAACAGCTGACCGAAGCCGGGAAACGCGCTCACGATGAGGTTGAAGTTGCACGTCAGGTTCACCTGCGCCTGGTCCCCCAGGTCCGTGCCGTTGGGGAAGGTCGGCGCCGGTGGGGTGGTCGGCAGCGGGCAATCGGACCCGGCCGCATCGTTCGTGGTGAGCGTTGCGTAGGTGCTGCCCGGTCCGAAGGACGCCGTCGGATACTGCCCCGCGTAGTTGGCGGCCACCCGGGCTGCGTTGTTGAGCTGCACCCATCCCATGTAGACGCGTCCGAAGTCGGCCACCAGGAGGAGCACGAGTGCCAGGAACGGGAGGACCAGTGCGAACTCCACGAAGGACTGGCCGGCGGTTGTCGAACGGGTGCGCCGATGCCGGTGCGGGCCCGGCACACGGGGCGAGAGCGGGGCCGATCGGGAAGAGACGGCCCGGACGTGTCTGCTGCACATGCGTGGCAGACTCGGGCCGGGGCCTTAAGGCGAACCTTAACGCTGCCTCGTACCAAGGTCCGCTGCCGTGTATCTGATGGTACGGACCGGACGTCCCACGCTTGCCCACCCGCGCTCGCTCGTCCGGCAAGCCCTCGCAGACGGCGAGCGGCCTCGAGCACCGGGCCCGCCGTGCCGAGCATTGACGCGCGCATGCGCCGACGACAACCTGTGCTGGTTTCCGGACAAGATCCTGGAGGTGCCGGAGTCCGCGTGAGGCCGCGCATCGCTGCATGCCCGGTTCGGGTGTGCCGGACTTGTCGTGCCCGGCCCATTGACACCGGCCGTCTCCTGCCGCGGAATCGCTCTGTGCCGGCGGCGCCGCGGCGGAGCGCATCGTCCTCATCCTCAAGGTCAATCGTCCCATGGAGCACGCGTGACAAGGCAGGATCCGATCTCCCGCGGGCGCCCCGACGATGATCGGGCCGCCATGGCACCGGCCCGTTCATCCGGGCCGGCGCGCCGGCGCGTGCTGCGACGATCAGTCCGGCTTGCCGAGCTCGTCGCGGTAGCGCTCGTGCTGCTCGCGGCCTGCGTCAGCGGTGCGAGCACGACAGCTCCGCCGAGCGGATCGTCGGCGGCGTCGGGCGTCACGGGCACTCCGGCTGGCGCAGCTGGCTCGCCTGCTCCCGCGTTCACGGGCCCCGGTCCGGTTGGCGCGAGTCCGGGTGCCGTGGTCGGAACCACACCGCCCAGCCCGGTCGCGATCGCGTCAGTCGCTTCGATCCCGGCTGCGACGACGGCGCCCCCTACGACCAGCCGGACCCCCGCCCCATCGCCGACCCCGACCGCGACAGCCACGCCACGCCCGTCGCCCACCCCGTCGCTGGTCGTCACCCTCGCCCAGAACGGCTCGACGCTGCACCTGGCGGTGGGGCAGCGCTTCCTGCTCGACCTCGGCGACAGCGCGGTGTGGGCCGTGACCATCGCCGACCCGCACGTGCTGGCGCAGGTGCGCGGGGTCGCGCTGCCCCCGGGAGCCCAGGGCGTCTTCGCCGCGCTCGCACGCGGTTCCACCACGCTGAGCGCCATCGGCAGCCCGCCCTGCGCGTCGGGCATCTGCCCGCTCTTTCGGATCGCGTTCCAGGTCACGATCACGGTCGGCTGAGCCGCGAGGGACGAGTCCTCGGCTCGGGGTGCGCTCACGCCAGCCGGGGACCGGCCGGTCCTCGATCCTCGCGTGCGGGCTGTGGCTCGTTCCTCCGTCGTGGCTGCTAGCCTGCCCTGCCGGTGCGAGCAGTCCCGGTGGCCTGAACTGTGATGGACACTGCAACGTGGATGCATCCTTGACGCTCGTCGGTGCGACGTGCAGCATGGCCGGCGCCGGAAGTCGATCCTCTTGAGACGCGCGGGACACGCGGTGCTGGGCGGTGTGGCGATGACGACGTTCGTTCACAGGCTGGCGGCGGTGGCGGCCGCGGCGGTTCTGATCACGCTGCTCGGGGTGCCGCCCGCCGCGGCGGCGGGCCCGGGCGCGGACGTAGCGTGGTCCCACCAGGACGTCCACATCTGCAACCCGGCGACGGGCCAGGGCGCGTGCACAAGCATCGCCCACGTGCTCTACGCGAACGGGCTCCAATACCACGCCGCTACTCCAGCGCAGCTTCAGGCTGCCGCGCGCGCGGCAGCGTCCATCTCGTTCAGTGCGGTGGGCATCCGGGCCGCGTATGGCATCACCGGTACGGGTGATCCCTCCAGGGTCATCGCGATCGTCGACGCGTACGACGACACCGCCGCGTATTCCCATCTGTCCACCTACCGCTCCGCCATGGGACTGCCGCCGATCCAGAGCTGCTCGTTGAACACCCTGACGGGTCTGAGCAGCTCCGCAGGCAGCCCCTGCTTCATCAAGGTGAACCAGAGCGGGGGCACCAGCCTCCCCTCCGCCAACTCGGGCTGGTCGAACGAGATCGACCTCGACCTCCAGGCCGCCTCCGCGATCTGCCCCATGTGCAGTCTCCTCCTCCTCGAGGCCAGCTCGTCATCGTTCGGCAACCTTGGAGCTGCGGCGACAACGGCCTCCACCACGCCCCACGTGGTCGCGATCTCCAACAGCTTCGGCACGCAGGGGGACGTCGCCCAGTCCGCCTACCCGGCCTGGAACAACGCCGCCACGCCCGGGATCGCCGTCATGGCCGCCGCGGGTGACTGGGGCTACGGCACCTCCTTCCCGGCGTCCTCGACGAAGGTCATCGGGGTCGGCGGCACCACCCTGGCCGTTTCGAGCACCACCGGCGCGCGGACCGGCGAGACGGCCTGGTCGTCGACCGGCAGCGGCTGCTCCTCGTACAACGCCGCGCCGTCCTGGCAGACCAACTCCGCGGTCTGGCAGGCTCAGGGCCTCTCCGGCAGCCCGTGCGGCTCCATGAAGGCGGTCTCGGACCTCTCGGCGGACGCCGACCCGAACTCCGGGCTCCAGATCTACACGACCTACAGCGGCAAGACCGGCTGGTACGTCTTCGGTGGGACGAGCCTCGCGACCCCCATCATGTCGGCCCTCTACGCGATGCAGGGCGGCTATGCGTCTGAGCTCGCCGGCCAGTACGCGTGGGCGTCCACGACCCCGTACTACGACGTGACGTCCGGCTCGAACGGCAGCTGCAGCCCCTCGATCCTGTGCAATGCCGGCTATGGCTGGGACGGCCCGACCGGGCTCGGAAGCATCGCGACGGCCAGCAGCGTGAGCAACGACTTCTCCCTCAGCGTCAGCCCTTCGTCGCTCTCGGTGGCGCAAGGGGCCGGCGGCTCCGTGACCGTGGGCACGCAGTTGGTGTCGGGCTCGGCCGAGTCGATCGCCCTGTCGGCGAGCGGGCTGCCCAGTGGCGTGACCGCCACCTTCAGCCCGAGTTCGGTGACCGCGGGAAGCAGCTCGACGCTGAGCCTCACGGCGAGCAGCAGCGCGAGCTCGGGCACCTACTCGGTCACCATCACGGGGATCGCGCCCTCGGCCACCCACAGCACCACGCTCAGTCTGACCGTGACCGCGCCGGTGAGCAACGACTTCTCGATCAGCGCGAGCCCCTCGTCGCTGACGGTCGTGCAGGCTGGCTCACCCGTCACGTCCGCGATCAGCACCACCGTGACCGCTGGTAGCGCAGGCACGGTGACCCTGTCAGCCGCGATCTCGCCAACGAACGCGGGCCTGGCGGCGACCCTGAACCCCACCTCGGTGACGGCCGGGGGCAGCGGCTCGACGCTCACGATCGCAGCGTCGAGCAGCGCGACCACCGGGGCGTATACCGTCACCATCACCGGCACGGAGGGTTCGGCCGTCCATTCGACCGCCGTGCAGGTGACCGTCAATGCCGCAGCCACGCCGGGCTTCTCGCTCTCGGTGAGCCCGACGTCACGGTCGATCAAGCCGGGCCAGTCGACCAGTTACTCGATCAGCATCACCCGGACCGGCGGCTTCACGGGCGCGGTGGCCTTCTCATTGAGCGGAGCGCCCTTGGGCGTGACCGGCACCTTCTCGCCCTCGTCCACGACCGGCTCGAGTTCGACGCTGAGCCTGACCACCGCGAAGTCAACGGCGCCTGGCACCTACACCCTCACGATCACCGGGAGCGCCACCGGCTTGCCCAACTACGCGGTCGCGGTCACGCTCAAGCTGCGGTAGCCGCGAGGCCGAGCCCGGGAGGGCGCGAGCCGGGACGAGGCGCCCGAACGGAAAGGTGACCGTCCGGCGCTGCACGGGCGCCCTGCGCCGATGGATGACGGGCGGCAGTCGCCTCAACGTGGGCCGTCACCCGGGAGGGGCGACGCAGAAGGCGCCGGCCGGAGCCAGTGCGACCCCGGCCGGCGTGGCGCCCCACCGACGATAGATGCGCGGAGCGCGGGCGAGAATGAGCCGAGGGGAACTCAGCTCCCCGGCGCGCGATAGCTGGGCGAGAGCTTCGCCGCCTGGTCGGCTTCCTCCGGGGTCAGCAGCACGACGGTCCGCGTGTGGACTGCGCCGGAGGCGGAGGTCCGCAGGGCCGCGACCGCTGCGGCGGCGTTGCCGGGCAGGTCACCGATGATGAAGAAGTCGTCCGCCCCGAAGGCGAAGTGGTAGGACTCGAGCGTCCCGCCGAGCGAGGCGAACAGGTCGCGCACGGCCTGCACGCGCTTCGCGCCGCCCTCCGCCAGGACGCCTCTGGCGCCCTCGGCGGTGAAGCTCCCGGTGAACAGGTACTTGGGCATCGTGCCACCCCCGCCGCGGGGCATCCGCAGGGGACGCGTTCGGGCCGCGGCCGAGTCAGGATAGAGGTGTCCCTGCTCGTGTCAACGGGCGCCACGCTCGGCACGACCCCGGGGACACTGCGATCGCGCGTCCAGCGATCACAGGCCGCCGGCCGGGAGCTAGTTCCGCCGTCGGCTAGCAGGGCATCGGCCGCAGCGTCGGCGAGGGATACGTTGCGGCGGGTGCGGTCGGCGTGACCGCGCCGATCGGTGAGGCGGTGGCGAGCGGCGCACTTGCGGGTCGCGGGAAGGGGACCGGCCCGGGGACGCCGAACAGCTGTCCCAGGGTGACGAAGGTGTAGCCGCGAGCGCGGTACCAGGCGATGATCGAGGGCAGCGCCTGCTGCGCGTACGGCAGGTTCGCGTGCATGAGCAGGATCGAGCCACCGTGGCCCTGCTCGGCGTGGGACTCGAGCAGGGCGATGTCGTCGTGCGGGCGCCCGGTGTCGCCGTCGGTGGTGTCCCAGAGCACAGGCGCCCGTTCTCCTGCCGCCTTCGCGGCGGCGAGGACCGTGGCGTCGTAGGCACCCCCGGGGGCCGCAGGAACGGCACTGCCGGCCTGCCGGTGATCCTCGCCACGGTCGCCTCGTCGTCGCGGATCTGGGCCAGCACGGCGGCGTAGGGGAGCCCGGTCAGTATGGGATGGGTCTCGGTGTGGTTGGCGATCGGGAAGCCCGCCTGCGCGATGGCACGCCAGAGCGCCGGGCTGGCCGCCACGTTGGTCCCGATGGGGAACCAGGTGGCGTTGACGCGTTCGGCCTCGAGGATCGCGAGATCGGCCCGGACCGCGGCTGGTGAGTAGCAGTCGTCGATGGTGAGGGCGATGACCCGCATGTTCCGGTCGCCTTGGGAGAGCACCGGGATCGGGCCGGAGGGGGCGGCAGGCGTCGCGGCGGCGGGCGTGGACCCGCGCGAGGCCTTCGGCGTTGGGGTAACCGCCGGCGTGGCGTCAGCCAGCGTGGCCCCGGCCGATGGGTGCGGCGCCGGGGTGGCGCTCGGCGGGGCGGCGGTCGTCT
>JAKAMV010000259.1 GCA_021812735.1 Chloroflexota bacterium
ACCCCGCCATCCACGACGACCTCGCGTTCTTCCCCTTCCCGGTCTTCGGAAACGAGTGGGACGCCGAGATGGGGATCGACGCCCCGATCGACGGGCTGATGCTGAGCAAGACCCACGCCAACCCCGAGGCGGACACGGCGCTCCTCGTGTGCCTCGCCTCCCCGGAGGCCGAGCTCACCTTCCTCAAGGCCAGCCCCAACAACGTCGCCGCGAACAAGAACGCCGACACGAGCGGCTACACGGACTTCCAGAAGCAGATGCAGACGATCCTCGCCGGGTCGAACAAGATCGCCCAGTTCCTCGACCGCGACACGCGCCCGGACTTCGCCGGCCCGAACGGCATGCAGGGCTTCCTGCAGGACTTCCTCGGGAACCCGACGCAGGACCTCGACGCCTACCTCGGCAAGATCCAGTCGTTCTGGGACTCGCTCCCTCCGCTGTGATCCCGGGCTGACAGGCGTCGGTTAGGATCCTCGAGTGACCGACCGAGTCGCCGAGATGTCCGTCAAGGTCCCCCCGCTCCCGGTGGCCGGGGGGACCGCGACGGACGCGGTGACGCCTCGCAGGAAGGGCCGGGGGCCCCTCCTCCTGTCGCGGCGCGACATGGTCATCCTCGCCCTCATGGCGGGGATCCCGGCCTTCATCCACATCTTCTTCGTGTGGGTCCCGACGATCCTGTCGGTCCTGCTCTCGTTCACGTCGTGGAACGGGATCGGCGGGCTGGACAGGATCAAGGTCGTCGGGGTGAAGAACTACTCCGATCTCGTCGGCATCTACCAGCCGTTCTGGCCGGCGGTGCAGCACAACCTCATCTGGCTCGGCGTCTTCCTCCTCATCGCGACGCCGATCGGGATGTTCTTCGCGGTCCTCCTGGACCGGGACCTCCGCGGGACGCGCTTCTACCAGAGCGCGCTCTACCTGCCGGTCGTCCTCTCACTCGCGATCGTCGGCTTCATCGCCCAGCTCTTCTACGCGCCCGAGCAGGGCCTGATCAACAACCTGCTCGGGACCACCGGGCAGGGCGGCCAGTCGCTCATCGACTGGCTGGGCAACAAGAACCTCAACCTCTGGGCCGTGATCGTCTTCGCGAGTTGGCGGCACATCGGCTACATCATGATCCTGTACCTGGCCGGCCTGAAGGGGGTGGATCCGACCCTGCGGGAGGCGGCCAAGGTGGACGGCGCGAATGAAGTGCAGACCTTCTTCCGCGTCGTCTTCCCGGTCATGGCGCCGATCAACATCGTGATTCTCGTCATCACCGTCATCGAGGCGCTCCGGGCGTTCGACCTCGTCTTCATCATCAACAAGGGGCTCAACGGCCTCGAGCTGCTGTCCGTCCTGGTCACGAACAACATCATCGGCGAGGCCAGCCGCGTCGGATTCGGGTCGGCCATCGCGGTCGTGCTCCTCCTGATCTCCGTCGGGCCGATCGTCCTCTACCTCACGCGCAGCCAGAAGGGGATCGGCGAGTGAGCGCTGCCGCCGGGCCGGGCGGGGTCCCGCTCAACAAGAAGCCGTTCCCGCTCCGTCGCTACCTGCTCCACGCGTTCCTGCTCGTCGTCGCGCTCATCTGGCTGTTCCCGCTCGCCTGGGCGGTCTACACGTCGCTCCGGCCCTACGCGGACACCGCCGCGCACGGCTACGTGTCGTTCACCGGCGTCCTGAACTTCGACAACTACGTCAACGCCTGGAACAACGCCGAGCTCATCCGGTACTTCGTGAACACCCTGGTCATCGTGGTGCCCGCCGTCACGCTCACGCTCTTCCTCGCGTCGATGGCGGCGTTCACGCTCGCGCGGTTCTCGTGGCGGTTCAACCTCGCGATGCTCATGCTCTTCACTGCCGGCAATCTCCTGCCCCCGCAGGTGATCATCACGCCGCTGTTCCGGATGTACCTCATCCTGCCGTTCCCCAAGCCGTTGAGCGACAACGGGCTCCTCTACGACCAGTACATCGGGATCATCCTCATCCACGTCGCGTTCCAGCTGGGCTTCTGCACGTTCGTCCTCGCGAACTACATGAAGACCCTGCCGAAGGAGCTGACGGAGGCGGCAGTGGTCGACGGCGCACACACCTTCCAGATCTACTGGAGGGTGATCATGCCGCTCGTGCGGCCCCCGCTCGCCGCACTCGCGGTGCTCGAGTTCACCTGGATCTACAACGACTTCTTCTGGGCGCTGCTGCTCATGCGCACCGGGTCCAAGCTGCCGATCACGTCCGCGTTGAACAACCTGAAGGGCCAGTTCTTCATCGACAACAACCTCATCGCCGCCGGCTCGGTCATCGTCGCGATCCCCACGCTCATCGTCTTCTTCGCCGCGCAACGGCAGTTCATCTCGGGCCTGTCGCTCGGCTCCACGAAGGGGTAGCGAGGGGCGCCGACCGGGGCGGTGCTCCTCAGCCGCGGGTCCTGCCGCGCTCGGCAGCGGGTCAGTCCTCGGTGGCCCAGCCCCGCGCGCGCTCGACCGCCCGGCGCCAGCCCTTCATCCGCCGCGCGCGTTCGTCGGCCGCCATCCGCGGCTCGAACCGGCGGTCCAGCCGCCAGGTCGCCGTGGCCGCGCTCGCGTCGCGCCAGACGCCCGTCGCCATCCCGGCGAGGAGCGCGGCCCCGAGCGCGGTGGTCTCCGTCACGACCGGCCGCTCGACCGGGACGCCGATCATGTCCGCCTGGAGCTGGAGGAGGCGGTCGTTGACCGCGGCGCCGCCGTCCACCCGCACCACGTCCAGGCGCGTGCCGGCGTCGGCCTCCATCGCCTCGAGGACGTCGAAGACCTGGTAGGCGATCGAGTCGATCGTCGCCCGCGCGAGGTGCGCGAGGGTCGTCCCGCGCGTGAGGCCCACGATCGTCCCGCGGGCCGACGCGTCCCAGTACGGGGCGCCGAGCCCGACGAACGCCGGCACCAGGTAGACACCCTCCGTATCGTCGACCTCCTCGGCGAGGCTCTCGATGTCACCGGTCCGCTCGATGGCGCGGAGGCCGTCGCGGAACCACTGGACCGCGGCGCCGGCGATGAAGACCGCGCCCTCGAGGGCGTACGAGACCGGCCCGCCCGGGCCGATCCTCCAGGCGACGGTGGAGAGGAGGCCGTTCTTCGACGTGATCGGCTTCTCGCCGGTGTTGAGGAGGAGGAACGCGCCGGTCCCGTACGTGTTCTTCGCCCGGCCGGCGGTCAGGCAGCCCTGGCCGAACAGCGCGCCCTGCTGGTCGCCGATGGCCGACGCGATGGGGACCGGCGCCCCGAGGATCGCGGCGTCGGTCTCGCCATACACCTCGGACGAGGCACGGACCTCGGGGAGCACGGCCCGCGGCACCCCCGCGATCCGGCAGAGGTCCTCGTCCCACGCGAGCCGATGGATGTCGAAGAGGAGCGTCCGGCTCGCGTTGGAGACGTCCGTCACGTGGACCCGGCCGCCCGTGAGCCGCCAGATCAGGAAGGCGTCGATCGTCCCCGCAGCCAGCTCGCCGCGCTCCGCACGCTCCCGCAGGCCGGGCTCCGCGTCGAGGATGTGGGCGATCTTGGGCCCGGAGAAGTACGCGTCGAGGGGCAGGCCCGTCCGCTCCCGGAAGAGCGCCTCGTGGCCGTCGGCGCGGAGGCGCTCCACGGCGGGCGCCGTGATGCGGCTCTGCCAGACGATCGCGTCGGCCACGGGTCGCCCGGTGGCGCGCTCCCAGACGACGACGGTCTCGCGCTGGTTGGTGATGCCGATCGCCGCGAGGTCGCCCGCCCGCAGGTCCGCCGCCGCCATCGCCTCGCGCGCGGAGCGCAGCTGGGACGCCCAGATGGCCTCCGGATCATGGGTCACGTGGCCGGGCGACGGAAAGACCTGGGGGAACTCGTGCTGCGCCGACGAGAACGGGAGGCCGTCCCCGTCGAAGACGATCGCCCGCGACGAGGTGGTGCCCTGGTCGAGCGCCAGGACGTGCGTCCGCGCCACGCTCAGGCCTCCGCGGGCGCCGCGACCGCCGCGGCCGGCGCCACGGCGGGGACCGGCTCGGTCGCCGGCATGCCGGCCTCGCCCTCGACGCCCGGCACCCCGTACTCGCGTCGCGCCGTCTCGAGATACGCATCGATCTCGCGCGCGCGGCGCGCGTCGTCCCATCCCAGCTCGTCGCCGACGAGGACCGCGACCCGCGGGGCGATCGCCGCGCCGCGGTCCCGCGTCTCCGTCGCCAGGCGGAAGCGGCGGGCGAGGACGTCGTCGAGCGACAGGGCCATCTCGCGGTGCACCGCCCAGACGACCTCGGCCTCGAGGAACGGCCGGTCGGCCACGAGCGGGTGCAGGAGGCCCCGCCGCCGGCCGAGCTCCACGACCGCCATCGCCTCGGTGCCGTGGCGCTGCGTCAGCCGCGTGCCCTGGTCGGTCGTGAGGCCGTGGTCCTTCGAGATCCGGTCGGCGAGGTTGGCCAGGACCGCGCGCGATGCCGCGCCGACGAGGGGCAGCTCCGCGGTCGCGGACGGGCGCGCCTTCGACTCGACCGGGCCGAGCGCCGCGTCCACGGCGTCGCGGGCCATGAGCCGATACGTCGTGTACTTCCCGCCACCGATCCGCACGAGGCCGGTCCGGTCCACCGCCACCTTGTGCTCGCGCGAGACCTTCACCGTGCCGCCGCTCTGTGCCTCGCCCACGAGCGGCCGGAGCCCGGCGAACGTGCCGACGATGTCGTCCGTCGTGAGATCCACCGCGAGGACGGTGTTCACGGTGTCGAGGAGCTTGTCCACCTCGGCCCGGCTCGCGGACGGGCGGTCGGGTGGACCCTCGTAGGGCGCGTCGGTCGTCCCGATCACCCAGAAGTCCGGCCACGGGACGATGAACGCGACCTTGCCGGGGACGCGGATCGCCATCCCGTGCTTCATCGGGATCCGGTCCCGCGGGACGACGAGGTGCGAGCCGAGGCTCGGGATCATCCGGGCGCCCCCGAACGGGCTGTCCGATCGGGCCGCCCAGACGCCGGTCGCGTCGATCACATGGCTCGCCCGGATACGGATGTCCGTGTCGCCGACGAGGTCGTGGGCGACGATCCCCGCCGCGCGGCCGCCCTCCAGGACGAGCCCGTCGGCGCGGACGCGGGTGACCGGGAGCCCGCCCAGCCCCGCCGCCGTCCGGGCGACGGCGAGCACGTAGCGGGCGTCGTCCTCCATGCCGTCGTGGTAGACGATCGCGCCGCGCAGGCCCTCGGGCCTGATCGACGGCACGAGCTCTCGCGTGGCGTTGACGCCCAGGTGACGGGAGATCCCGCCTCGACGGGCCGACCCCAGGGCGTCGTAGAAGCCGATGCCCGCGCCGTAGAAGGCGCGGGTGGCGAACGGCAGGCCGTACAGGGGGAACACGAGCGGCCGGAGCGACACCAGGTGCGGCGCGAGGTCGAGCAGGCGGGAGCGCTCGGAGAGCGCCTCGCGGACGAGCCCGATGTGGAACTGCTCCAGGTACCGCAGGCCGCCGTGGATCAGGCGGGACGAGCGGCTGGATGTCCCCGCCGCGATGTCCGTCTGCTCGACGAGCGCCGCGCGCAGGCCGCGGGAGACGGCGTCGAGAAGGATGCCTGCGCCGGTGACGCCACCACCCACGACGACGACGTCCCACTCCTCGCCTGCGAGCGCCGCGAGGTCCGCGCGCCGCGCCGCCGCGGGATCGGTGGTGGTGGCTGCGATCGCGATCTCATCGCTCATTGCGGCATCGTAGTGCAGCGTCGATGGGCCGGGAACGGGCCGGTGCGGGCCATCGCGCGGGCCGACGGACCGTCCGCCGATGGGCCGACCGGCCGCCGGGACGGCACGTGGCCGGCTGGGGCGCCGCGCCCGCCCCCGAGGCTCGCCGCGCGCCGGCCACGCCCGCCGGCGGAGCGACCGCCACCACGCCGGCGGAGCGCCCGCGGCCACGACCACAGGCCGATGGGCCGAGCGGCCGGCAGTGGTGTCATCCGCGTCGCCTCAGGCACCTCGGTCGGGGAAGGCGCAATGGTCCATCGCGGTGACTGGCCCTGCTGCCGATCGAGTCGCTGTACCGGTTCGGGTTCGCGCTGCCGTTCGGCCCGATCTTCGGCCTTGCTCGCACCGCCTTCGTGGTCGGGGGTCCCATGCGGACGCCGAGGCCTGGGGAACGCGGACCGCAGCGACGCTGATGCTGTGCTCGACGGCGGCCGCCGTGATGGGCTGCGCCGGCAGGGTCGGGATCATGCGCGCGGCGGCCGGGTCGCGGCGCGGTCGGCCCCAAGGCTCCCGACCTCGATGCGGCGCTCTCCTGGGCGGAGCGCAACCCTGCCGCGCGTCTCGGGGTCCTCGAGGTGCGACCGATCCGATCGGTAGCCGATCACGACCGGCCGGCGGAAGGGCGGTCAACCCATGGCCTGATCGGGCGCGACGACCCAGTCGAACCCGGCGAGCACCGCGCGGAGCGCCGCATCCGCGGTCACGAGCTGCACGCCGCGTCGTTGGGCAAGGGCGACGTAGACCATGTCGTAGACCGGGTGATTGTCATACCGACGCGCGAGATCCCAGGCTCTGTCCAGATCACGGGGCTCGTCGACGAGCCGCACCGGTAGATCGCGAAGAAGGGCATGTGCGGCATCGGCCGCGGCACCGCTCCAGCGACCGCGGCGCACCCCTGTCAGGAGCGCGTTCGACACCTCCTCCATGAGCAGTCGGGGCGCCAGGATCTCGACCTCGTCCGCAGCCAATCGGGCGAGCAGGGAGATCGATGGCAGCCCCGGGTCGACCCCGGGGGCGATCCAGTCGACGACCACGCTGGCGTCAACGACCGGCATGCGTCCTCGTCGTCCGCGAGCGCTCCCGGCGATCCTCGATCACCAGGTCGGCGGCGCTACGGCCCGAGGCTGCCCGGCTCCAGCGATCGCGCGTCGTGGCGGCGCGATCGGCCCACTCGGCGAGAGTCGGCACGATCGCGTCCTGTCGGACAAGGGCTTCGATGTCCGCTCGGGCGACCAGCAGCCGATGTCCCGAGCGGCGGGCAGCGAGGCGGCCCGACCAGACCCAGCGGCGGACCGTCTCAGGGTGACGGCCGACGAGCGCGGCGGCTCGTCGCACCTCGAGTAGCTCGTCGTCGCCTCCCGTCCGCCGGATGGTTGCCATGGTCGGATACTACGCCTTCGCGAACGGATGTAGTAGTTATTCACCAGCGCCTACTCGATGCCTCCTTCGCCGCGATCTCGGACGCCACCCGGCGCGGCGTTCTGGAGCAGCTCGGACGTGCCGACGCTTCGATCACGGATCTGGCCCAGACGTTCCACATGACCCTCACGGGCATGAGGAAGCACGTCGGCGTCCTGGAGCAGGCCGAGCTCGTCACCACGGAGAAGGTCGGGCGCGTGAGGACGTGCCGGCTCGGCCCGCGCCGACTCGAAGACGAGACGGCGTGGCTCGAGCGGTACCGCCAGCTCTGGGACTCACGCTTCAGCGAGTTGGACACGGTCGTCGAGGAACTGAAACGGAAGGAGAAGGTCGATGGACGCCAGAAGAGAGAGTCAGCCCATCCTCCCGGAGAACATCGCGGCGGTGGAACGTAAGTCCGAGCGTGAGCTCGTTGTCACCCGAACCGTCAACGGCCCGCCGCGCATCGTGTTCGAGGCGTGGACCAAGCCCGAGCTGCTCGAGCTGTGGTGGGCGCCGAAGTCGTTTCCTATCTCGCTGCTTTCCTGCGAGACGGATGTTCGTGTCGGGGGCAGGTACCGCCTGGTGTTCGGGTACGAGGGCTCGACCATTGAGTTCTTCGGTAGGTACCTCGACGTGACACCGCACTCGCGCCTGGTCTGGACCAACGACGAAGGGGATGACGATGGGTCGGTCACCATGGTGACCTTCGAGGATGCGGGCGGCAAGACGCTGTTGGTCGTGCACGATCTCTATCCCTCGAAGGAAGCTCTCGACGGTGCGATCGCATCCGGGTCGACGTCCGGGATGCCCGAGGCGCTCGAGCAGCTGGACGAGCTTCTCGTCGCCCTGGGCGCGAGCGAGGGACGGTCATGAAGTCGTCGAGGATGCGCGCCGAGACCGCCAACGCCGGGACCGCCACGAAGCTGCCGGTCGCCATGACGGGCAAGGCAAGCCCCGCGAAGGCCGCGGAAGGCGACGAGCCCGTGATCGCGTACATCGCCAGCTTGCCGCAGCCGCAGCGCGGCGTCGCCGAGCGCATCGATGCCCTGGCGGCCCGGACGTTGCCGGATCTCCAGCGTGCGGTGAAGTGGGGGATGGCGTACTACGGTGTGGGCGGGGGCTGGTGCTTCTCGTCCGGCGCGTTCGTCGGCCATGTGAAGTTGATGTTCATACGCGGCACGGAGATCAAGCCGGAGCCACCGGTGACGCCGGTCGGGATGGGCAAGTCCACACTGGGCGTCGAGCTGGCATCCGTGGACGATCTCGACGAGCGCCAGGCGGCGTCGTGGATGAGACAGGCCGCCGCCATGCCCTTCTTCGGGGGGAAGAAGCGATGACCTCGAGGGCAGGTGCCGGCGGCGCACTGGGCCCTGATGCGGCTGTGTGACGGAGTCGAAGAGCACCAGGTCTTGCGGCCGACGCGCGCCCCGCCTCGCGCTTCGGATCCGCAGGAGGCCTCGGCGCGTCCGGCCGGTCGTATGCTCGCCCAGGCGACGCGCACGTCCCGACACTCCCAGGATCGCCGCGACACGCGGGCAACGGCACAGTCCCGATCCTAGTCAGCGACCTCGATGCGGTTGCGGCCGGCCGTCTTGGCCCTGTACATCGCCCGATCGGCACGATCGATGGCATCTTCGACGGACGACCCGGCAGCCAGCTCGGATACGCCGATCGACGCGGTGATGTGGATCGTCCTGCCTGCGTCCTCGGTCTTGATGGCGAGCTCGGCGATTCCGGCCCGGAGCCGCTCCGCGATCCGGACGGCATCGTGGAGACCCGTGTGCGGCATGGTCAGGAGGAATTCCTCGCCGCCGTAGCGATACAGGCGGTCGTACGGGCGGACCAGCTCGCGCTGCCGCCGGCTCGTGGCGCGCAGCACCTCGTCGCCGACCGCGTGGCCGAATGCGTCGTTGACGGCCTTGAAGTGATCCAGATCGACCATCGCGAGCGAGCACGACTGGACGGCTCGACGAACGAGCGCGTGCTGTTCCCGGAGATCAGCGAGCAGCGTCGCCCTGCCCCACGCGCCGGTCAGCGTGTCACGATTGAGGGCCATTACGGCCAGCTCGTCGCGGAGCGACTGAAGCTCGAGACGCATCCGGTCGAGGGCGTTGTCGAAGTGATCCAACGCCGGCGCGGACACCGGCAGGTCGTCGGCGACGCGCTGGAGCAGTTGTGTGGCGCTCGAGTGCATGCGCTCATGCGCTTCACCGAGCGCGACGAAGGCCGGCAGGGGTCGCAAGAACTCCGCCGACTCGCTCTCGAACCACTGCCCGAACCGGCAGCGACGGAAGGCGTCGGGCAGCAGGTCCGATTCCTCAGGAGGGAGTCGGGCGACGAGCGCGCGCATCACGCCGCGATGCCACTGCTCATGGTTGTACGTCGCCTGCTCCAGCAGCGTGATCGCGAGCTGGATCTGCTGATCGGTGAGATCGCGCATCCGCCGTTGTCCCTCAGCCGCGCCGGCACGTCCACGAACGGGCACGCCACGCTAGCACACGCACAGCGCCGGGGCACGGCGGTGTGGAGGGCTCGGAGCATCCGGGATCCGGAGCGTTGTCGGCGCCCGTGGCGGCGAGCTGCTCAGCGTCGTGCGGTGGGAATGATGGCCCGATCTGGCCCCGGCGAAATGGGCTGGATTCCGCCGCATCACGCCATGCTCAGGGGTGGAGCCAGTTCCGAGCGTCATTCCCACCGGCGTCCCCGCGACCGGCGCGTCCCCGCGCTGCTCCGCCGCCACGTGATGCCGCACCTGTTCGAGCCGTTCTTCACGACCAGGCCCAACGGCGAGGGGAGCGGCCTCGGGCCGGCCACCGCGTAGGGCATCGTGGCCCAGTCGGGGGGTCACATCGCAGCCCACAGCGAGCCCGGCACCGGCTCGACCTTCCGGGTCTACCTGCCGCGCGTGGCGGAGGAGGCTGCCACCCGGCCGGCGCCGCGCACCGGGTATGTCGCGGGCGGCAGCGAGACGATCCTCCTCGTCGAGGAGGACGATGGGATCCGCGCGTTCTGCGGTCGCGTCCTGGGCGGGCTCGGATACACGGTGCTCACGGCCGCGGACGGCGACCAGGCGCTCCTCGTGGCGGCGGACGGTGGCCGCGCGATCGACCTCCTCGTGAGCGACTTCATGCTGCCCGGCATGAGCTCGCGCGAGCTTCGCGTTCCTGTCCAAGCCGTTCACCTCCGAAGAGCTCGCCCGCAAGGTGCGCGAGGTCCTCGAGGCGCCGCGGTCCGAGGCCCTCTGACCCGCCGGAGGAGATCCCACCCGGGGTTCCGCGTCCACCGGCGGGCCGCGGCGCGGCCCCCGTCGCGGCTGGCCGGGCGGCCTCCGGTCGCAGGCCGAAGGCCGCCATGGTGGTATCATCCGGCTCGCCTCAGGGCACCTCGGTCGGGGCGTGGCGCAGCTTGGTAGCGCGCATCGTTCGGGACGATGAGGTCGGAGGTTCAAATCCTCTCGCCCCGACCATA
>JAKAMV010000260.1 GCA_021812735.1 Chloroflexota bacterium
TTCCGATCTGAGCCTGATCGTCTGGTCTGACATCTCTTTACGCCTCTTGTGGCTCAACCCGGAACACCGGGTGATCAGCCGGGTCCGGGAGGGCGGTGAAGAACTCGCGTGCCCGCCAACCCATGTGCTCGCGATACGCGGCCACGACCCGATCGCGCTCGTCGCCACCGACCTCGACCGCGCAGAACAGCTCGCGCGTTGGGCCCTTCCGCAGCTCGCCCTGGCCGGCAGCGCGCAGGTTGCGGACCCAGTGGGTCTCGCCGCCTCCCGACACGAGGTACCGAGCACCCTCGACCTCGAGCGTGGGGACTGGCGCCCTGACCGGGCGGCCTGTGCGCCGGCCGCGGACCGTGAGCGTCGGGCCGCCGAGCCAGAGCGTGATCGGGTTCACCACGCGGCTCATGAAGAACCCGGAGGGCACGTAGGGTCGAGGCGGTGTCTCGTTCGCGGTCATCGGATCGTCAATCTGCAGCATCGGAATCCTCCTTCGACATGGGTGTGCGTTCGACAGCGATGAGCCGGAGACCCGCGTCCCGCACGCGGATCAGCAGCCCGTAGAGGGCGGCCTGGTCCACGGCCGAGAAGACCAGCAGCGAGTCGCCGTCGGGCAGCAGCCGGAGCTCGTCGCAGCCCAGGGCATGGGCGCGTCGCTCGCTCAGGTGGCCGGCGACGCGGATCTCGTAGCGGTCCATGGCCCTGATGCTGCGGCCCGCACGTCGCGATCGCGCCTCGCGAAAGGCCGGTCTTTGGGCGCTCGACCTCCCCTCCCGAAAGGAGGGGGCCAGCCGACGCCGGTCCCGGGTCGCAGCCTCAGACGAGGCCGAGCTGCTGGGCGCGCAGGAGGGCCTGCGTTCGGCTCGTCGCGCCGAGCTTGGCGAGGACGTGGCCGACATGCCACTTCGCCGTCCCGAGCGAGACCGTCAGGCCCGTGGCGATCTCCGCATTGCTCGCGCCCCTGGCCATGAGGCGCAGGACGTCGAGCTCACGGGCGGTGAGCTCCTCGAACAGCCGTCCGTCGGTGTCGCGCCCGAGCGCCGCGTGCCGGGAGTGCGGCCGCGCTGCGCCGTCCGCCGTCGGCTCGGCGGCGAAGGCTGCCTCGAGCTCCTCGACGAATGCCGGTGCAGCCGCCCGGACGAGCGGCAGGAGGTGGGCGAGGTGCCGCCCGTCATCGACGAAGCGCCGGACGTAGCCGCCGGGGGCGGCGAGCTCGACCGCCCGCCGAAGGGCGCTCACGGCGTCCGCCCGGCGGCCCGTCGCCTCGGCCACCGACGCCTCCAGGACGCCGATCGTGATCAGGTCCGCGGCGGCGCCGGCGGCCTCCTGCGCCGCTCTCGTCCGGGCGAGCAGCTCGCGCGCCTCGTCGCGCCTGCCCTGTGCCAGGCGCACCCGTGCGACCGTCGTGTCCATCGAGCGGCGCAGGACCTCGACGAGGGGGGAGCCGGGCGGTGCCTCGGGCGTCGCCCCGTCCGCCCAGCGCCCTGCGCCGGGGACGTCGCCCAGGCGGAGCCGGAGCCGCGCCTCGACCTCACCGGCCACTCCGGGGAGCGCCATGCCGGTCGTCCGAAGGTCGCGCTGGCTCGTGCGCAGCGCCTCGAACGCACCGTCAGGATCGCCGCAGGCGAGGCGGACGAGCGCCAGATACGAGATCGCCCAGCCGAGGACCGGACGGCCGACCCCCATCCGGTGTGCCGCCTCGAACCCCGCCTCGAGCTCGCGACGGGCCTCAGCCAGGTCGTTGGCCTCGTAGCGCACGATACCGAGCACCACCCGGGCGGGCCATGCGATCAGCCTGGGCCTGCCCTGCCCGCCGGCCTGCTCCCCGAGGACGGCGCGGCACATCGATTCCGCCTCTCCGCGGAGACCGACGAGGGCGAGGCCGTGGCCCAGGGGGTTGACCGCCGGCAGGACGGCCATCGGACTCCCCGCCTGGAGCGCTGCCTGGTACGCCGCCCGCAGGGTCGCGACGGCCGGCGCGTACTCCCCGCGGGCGAGCCGCCCGAGGCCCACGGCCAGGAGCCCGAACGAGCGGAACAGCGGGTCATCGCCGACGAGCGCGAGGCCCTCGGTCGCCAGGCGCTCGGCGTCTGGCCCCGTCACCGTGGCCATCAGCGCCTCCAGCACGAGCATCCGTCCCGCGGCCGGCCCGCGGACGCTCGAGGTGGCGAGGTGGCGCTGTGCCAGGTCGAGCGCGGCCGCCACCTGGCCCGTCTCGAAGCGCGCCCAGGCACGCAGCGAGGTGAGCTCCGGGCTCGACGCCACCCGCTCCGGGGGCAGGGCGTCGAGCCAGCCCGCAAGCGTCGAGAGCTCCCCCGCCTCGAAGGCCGGACGCGCCGCACGCTCCACGAGGTCGAGCGTCCTCTCGAATGCGCCGGCCGCCAGCGCGTGGCCGATGGCCTCGGACGCGAGCCCGGCATCGTCGAACCAGTCGGCGGCCCGTGCGTGGAGCGTGCGCCGTTCCGGTTCGGCCAGGTGGGAGCGGAGGTAGTCGGCGAAGAGGCCGTGGTAGCGATACCAGCGCCGCTCGGCGTCGAGCGGGACGAGGAACAGGTTCGATCGCTCCGCACGCCCGAGGAGCGCGCCCGCGTCGTCGCGCCCGGTGAGCGCGCGGCACAGCTCCACGGAGAACCGGTCCGCGATCGAGGTCTGGAGGAGGAAGCCCCGGAGCTCGTCGTCGACCCCGTCGAGGACCTCGTCCGCGAGGTAGTCGAACACGAACCGCTGGCTGCCCCCGAAGGCCTCGACCAGGGCGTCCGGATCGGGTCGGCCGCGCAGCGAGATCGCCGCCAGCTGGAGGCCGGCGATCCAGCCCTCGGTCCGCTCGGTGAGGCGCTGGACCATCGATGGCGTGAGCGCCACGCCAGCCCCAGCGAGGTACGCCAACGCCTCCGCATCGGCGCAGCGCAGGTCATCGGCCCGCAGCTCGACGAGTCGTCCATGTGCTCGGAGGCGGGCCAGCGGCTGCGGCGGGTCCTCGCGGGTCAGCAGCGCCACGTGGCAGAAGGGCGGGCCGCGCTCGATCAGGACGCGGACCAGCCGGTGGACCGCCTCCGCGGCGATGACCTGGTAATCGTCGAGCGCCAGCACGAAGGGCTCGTCGCTCGCCGCCAGCTCGCTGAGGAGCACCGCCCCGACCAGCACGGGGTCCGGGGTCGCCCCGGGGCCGAACAGGTCCGCCGTGGCATCACCGGCTCCGGGCCGCACCACCCGGATCGCCGCGACGAGGTAGCCGACGAACCGGGCCAGATCGTTGTCGGCGGCATCGAGGCTGAGCCACGCGCAGGGGAGGCCGCGCGACTCCAGCCAGCCGGCGAGCGCCGTCGTCTTGCCGTATCCCGGCGGCGCGGACAGCAGCACGAGGCGGACGTTGTCGTCGAGGCTGCGGTCAAGCGCCGCGTTGAGCCGGGCACGCTCACCGTAGCCGGAGCCCGGGACCGGCATGACGAGCTTGGTCCGGACGAGCGGGGCCGCGGCCCGCGATGACCTCCCTCCGGCGTCGCCGGCGACCGTCGAGCTGCGGGCGCGAGCCAAGGAGTCCATGGGCATGCCCAGCGTACGCGCTCCTGGTGGGCGGACTGGCCGCGAACGTGCACGCGCGCCGGGTGCAGTAACATCTCGGTGATATCATCGCGCGATCAGGAGGGCCGATGAGGGCAAGTGCGTGCGGGCCGGGCGGCCGCGGGCTACCCGGTCCTGTTCGTCCTGCTCGTCGGGGCGTGGTGCTCTGCAGCGAGCGCGAGAGCCAGCCGGTCGTCAACGCCGGCAGCCTGTACTAGCCGAGATGGGAAGCGAGGGCGACCGCAAGCCGTTCCTCCTGCGGCTCGACCCGGCGACGATGGCCGCCCTGAAGGCCTGGGCGGCCGAGGACCTGCGGAGCCTGAACGGCCAGATCGAGTTCCTGCTCCGCGCCGCGCTGCGCGACGCAGGCCGACTGCCGGGCAAGGCGCGCGGCCATCAAGCGGGGGGCGGCCCGGCTCCCGACGGGTCGGCGCCAGGGGAACGCCACAGCGGACCGCCCGCGCGGTCGCCAGCGGTCCGCGGGCCCGGCACCCTGGTGAAGGGAACGAGATGACCGACGCCAGGACGCGGCGATGAACGACGGAGCTCGAGCCCTCGAGATCGACGGCGTCTCGAAGCGGTACGGCGACCTCGTCGCGCTCGAGAACCTCGCCTTCGAGGTCCGCGCCGGCGAGCTGTTCGGCTTCGTGGGCCGCAACGGCGCGGGCAAGACGACGACGATGCGGATCGTGCTCGGCGTCCTGCGCGCGGACGCGGGTGAGGTCCGATGGGGCGGCGTCCCGCTCGACTTCGCCACCCGCCGTCGGATCGGGTACATGCCCGAGGAGCGCGGCCTGTACCCGAGGATGCGCCTCCTGGAGCAGCTCAGCTATCTCGGGGAGCTCCACGGGCTGGCCGGCGCCGATGCACGGCGGGCGGCCACGGGCTGGCTCGAGCGGTTCGGCCTCGCGGATCGCCGGGACGCCGAGCTCCAGGCGCTGAGCCACGGCAACCAGCAGCGGATGCAGCTCGCCGCGGCGCTCGTCTGCACGCCCGAGGTCCTCGTGCTCGACGAGCCGTTCGCCGGGCTCGACCCCGTGGCCCTCGACGTCATGACCGGGGTCCTGCGCGAGCGGGCGGAGGCAGGCGTCGCGGTCGTCTTCTCCAGCCACGAGCTCGACCTCGTCGAGCGGATCTGCGACCGGGTCGGGATCATCGACCACGGCCGCCTCGTCGCCTGCGGCACGGTGAACGAGCTGCGCCGGGGAGGCCCCGAGAGGCTGTGGGTCGATGCCCCGAACGCTCCGCCGGGCTGGTCGGAGGGCCTGCCGGGCGCCGCCGTGGTGCACGTCGAGGGGACGCGCGTCCTGCTCGAGCTGGGCGACGGGGCCGACGACCAGGCGATCCTGCGGTCAGCGCTCGAGACCGGGCCCGTGCAGGAGTTCCGGCGCGCGCAGGCGAGTCTGGTCGAGGTGTTCCGCGACGTCGTCGGGGACAGCCAGTCAGGGGAGGCCCAGCCGTCGGAGACCCAGCCGTCGGAGGCAGGCGGCGATGCATAGCCCGGCACTGATCCTACCCGTCGTGGTGGCTGCAGTCCTCATCGTGTACGGACGGGTCAACCGTCGCAGCCGCTGGGGCAACTGGATCGCGGTCGTCGGCTATGCCCTGCTCGCGGTCACCGCCGTTGTCGCGATGGTGGCGAGGAGTTGACGGCCGTGTTCCGCCGGAGACCGATGAGCGGCGATCGAGGCGCGGGGCAGGCCTATCGCGGTTGCGGCCGGGCGGCGCCTTGGCGCGGGTCGTGGCGTCTCCAGCGGGCGGCCGGCGTCGGGCTCGCGGTCCTCGCCCTCGTCGGCGCCTGCTCGCCGGCGACGGCCACGCCCGGTGCCTCCAGGTCGGTGCTCCCGGCTGGCACGCCGTGCGCGTGGCCGCGGGAGGTCGATGCGGCCTCGGACAGCTACCTCATCGTGGACAGTGGCGCGGCCTACTGGCTCGAGCCGTTCGCGATCGCGCCGGGCCTGCGGATCACTCTGTCGGGCACCTTCCCGGACGCCCGGTACGCCTCCCTGGCGGTCTGCACGCGCCCGACCAGCAGCCCGTTCACGCGCAACGGGGTGGGCTCCTCGCTGACCGACTACCAGATCGCCCCGGAACCGAGCGGCGTCAACCCCCGGCAGCAGCCGGGCGCGCCCGGCGGCCACTACACGGTGACGCTGCGGGATGACGTCGCGCCGGGGCAGGCGACCACGATGCCGATCGCGCCGGCGGGCACGACGAGCGGGCAGGGCCTCCTCGTGTACCGCGTGTACCTGCCGGCCGGGGCGACTTCTCGAAGATCGTGGCACCAACGATGACGCTGGAGCAGGGCGGCCAGTCGGCCGAGCTAACCCCGTGCACGACCCCCAACGCGCGAGATCGCATCGCAGTCCTCGTCCCCGGTCTACCCGTTGAGCACGCTGGTCTCGGCCGGCGTGTCGGGGTGCGCCAAGTGACGGCACACGCCGAAGGAGCCAGCGCATGACCGCTCCGACCAGTCGACCGGCTCCGACGGGCTGGCCGATCCTCCTGCTCGTCGCGCGGCGCGAGGCCCTTGTCCGCCTGCGCTCGCGCGTCTTCATCGGCGGGACGGCCGTGATGGTCGCCATCGTCGTGGTCGGCATCCTCGGCTACTCGCTCCTCGGGGGTCACACCGCAAGCCTCGACGTGGGGTTCACCGCCGGATCCGCGGCGCTCGAGCAGGATTTCAGCGTCACCGCCGCGGCGATGGGCCAGCCCGTCACGGTCAGCACCGTGGCCGACGAGGCGGCCGGGCGGGCCCAGGTGTCCGCCGGCACCCTGGACGTCCTGGTGACCGGCGCCCCGACGTCGCCGACTGCCGTGGTCCAGAAGTCCGCGTCCTCCGTGGTGCAGGCCGCCCTCGAGCGGGCCGTGCTCGCCGCCCGCTTCACGGCGCTCGGCATCCCGCCCGGCGTCCTGGCCTCCGTGACCAGCGGGCTGCAGGTCCGGGTCGACGCCCTGCAGCCGACGACTGCCGGGATGACCGAGGATCGCGTGGTCGGGCTCGGCGTCGCGATCCTGCTGTTCATCACGCTCGGCCTGTACGGCAGCCAAGTGGCCCAGGGGGTCGTCGAGGAGAAGGCCACCCGGATCATGGAGATCCTGCTCGCCACGGTCCCGCCGAGCCGGCTGCTGGCGGGCAAGGTCATCGGGATCGGGATCGTCGGCCTCCTGCAGCTCAGCATCGTCGCGGCGGCGGTGCTGATCTCGATCGCCGCGACGAACGTCGTGACCACGCCCGCCCTCGGGGTGGCCGCGGTCGCCGGGTACCTGGTCTGGTTCCTGCTCGGCTTCCTGCTCTACGCGACGGGCTACGGGACGATGGCCGCGCTTGTCTCGCGCCCGGAGGAGGTCCAGAGCGCCGTCGCCCCGGCCGCGGTGTTCCAGATCGGCTCCTACCTGCTCGCCTACCTGGCCCTTGCCAACCCCACGAGCCCCGTCGTGATGATCGCGTCGGTGCTACCCCCGTTTGCGCCGATCCTGATGCCCGTGCGCATGTCCGGCGGCATGCCCGACTGGCAGGTCGGGCTCGCGCTCGCTCTCACCGTGCTGGCCATCGCGGGGCTCACCCGGCTGGCCGGGCGCGTCTACGCCAACTCGGCCATGCGCATCGGGACCCGCGTGCGGTTCAGGGATGCGCTCCGCGGGGGAGGCGGGCGGGGTGCGTAACACGTTCCGGCCCCATCGGGCCGCCATGATTGGAGGAACCGGATGCCGTCTCGCGTGAGGTCGAACCCGGTGGCGACCCTGCTGGCCGTGGTCTCGGCCGTCCTCATCCTGGTCAGCCGCCTCAACCGCACGTTGTGGTGGGGCGACTGGCTCTTCGTCGCCGGCATTGCCGTGCTCCTGGTCGCGGGCGCCCTGTTCCTCCTCCGAAGGCGGTGATCGGGTCGGTCAGCCTGCCGCCCCTGGAAGCTCGTCTGCCAGTCTCCTACGCGGACCTCCACGTGCATCCCAGCGGCGACGCGGTCTCGCGCCGCCATCGGCCCTCGACGCCCTCGTGCGTCTACGCCGCGCTGCTGGCCAGTGGCCTGCGGGTGGCGGTGCTCGCCGACCACGACCGGGTCGACGTGGCCCTCGAGCTGGCGGCCAGGTCGAGGGCTGGAGGCGCGTCGATCGAGCTGCTCGTGGGCGAGGAGATCACCACTCGCGAGGGGCACCTGGTGGGGATCGGGCTCTCCTCGCTCGTGCCTCCGGACCTGTCACTCGGCGAGACGGTGGCCGCGGTGCACGAGCAGGGTGGGCTCGCGGTCGTTGCGCACCCGCTCCTTCCGCCCATCCGGGCCGCGTCGGCCGCCCGGCTCCTCGCTCTCGCGCGGGGCGACGAGCGGAGCCGCCCGGACGCGCTGGAGGTCATGAACGCGGTGGGGGCCTGGGTGCCGGGCTGGCGGGGGCGGGTGGAGCGGCTCGCCCGGGCGGGCGGCTACGCGCTGGTCGGCGGGTCCGACGCGCACCGGGCGCAGGCGGTCGGCCGCGCCAGGACCGGCTTCCGGGGCGACGACGGGGCGGCGCTCATGCGGGCGATCCAGGCGCGCGAGACGTGGGCCGAGGGGCACCGCTCGGCGCTCCGCGACGTCCTGCGGCTGCCGTCGAGCTAGTCGGTCAGGTTCCGAGAAGCCGGCCTTCGGACCGCCTCGTAGGATGGAGCGGCGCGCCCCGCCGGATTCCGCAGCGGCCAACCCCGGAGACGACCATGCACAGCGACCAGCCTTCCTCGTGGGGCTCCATCGAGGTCCGCGGCGCCCACGAGAACAACCTGCGCGGCATCAGCCTCGACATCCCCAAGCGCCGCCTCACCGTGTTCACCGGGGTCTCCGGTTCAGGCAAGAGCTCGCTGGTCTACGAGACGATCGCCGCCGAGTCGCGCCGGCTGGTGAACGAGACCTACACGGCCTTCGTCCAGGCCTTCATGGGCACGCCGGCCCGCCCTGACGTCGACTCGCTCGAGGGGCTGACGACGGCGATCGTGGTCGACCAGGAGCCGATGGGCGCGAACCCGCGCTCGACGGTGGGCACCGCAACCGACGCCCACGCGATGCTGCGGGTCATCTACAGCCGCATCGGCCGGCCCCACGTCGGGCCCGCCAGCGCGTTCTCGTTCAACACGCCGGCCGGCACCGCCAAGGGCGCGATCACCCTCGAGAAGAAGGGGGGCACCGCGCGCGAGGTCAAGGACCTCAAGATCAGCGGCGGGATGTGCGCCGAGTGCGAGGGCCTCGGCCGGGTCTCCGCGGTCGATCCCGATGCGCTGATCGACCGGTCCAAGAGCCTCAACGAGGGCGCGATCACCTTCCCGGGCTTCGGAGTCGGCATGTGGAACCAGCGGCTGTACGCCGAGTGCGGTCTGTTCGACCCCGACCGCAAGCTCCGCGACTACAGCGCGGCCGAGCTGCAGCAGTTCCTCTACGGGCCCGACCGGCGGATCCGGTTCAACGGCATCAACCTCACCTTCGAGGGCCTGGTCGACAAGATCCGGCGCCAACATCTCGTGAAGGACCCCGAATCGCTCCAGCCGGGCGTCCGGGCAGCCGTCGAGCGCGCGGCCACGTTCGGCGCCTGCCCGTCGTGCGGCGGGACCCGGCTCAACGCTCTCGCGAGGTCCTCGCTGATCGAGGGCAGGAGCATCGCCGACTGCGCCGCGATGCAGATCAGCGACCTCGGGGCATTCGTCCGGGGCATCGACGCGCCGGGCGTCGCGCCGATGCTCAAGCAGCTCGCCGCGCTCCTGGACAGCTTCGTCTCGATCGGCCTGGGCTACCTCTCGCTCGACCGCGAGACGTCCACGCTGTCGGGCGGCGAGACGCAGCGGACGCGGATGGTCCGCCACCTGGGCTCGAGCCTGACCGACGTGACGTACATCTTCGACGAGCCCACGATCGGCCTCCACGCCCACGACGTCCACCAGATGAACGACCTGCTGCGGCGGCTGCGCGACAAGGGCAACACCGTGCTCGTGGTGGAGCACGACCCGGAGGTGATCCGGATCGCCGACCACGTGGTTGACATGGGCCCGGGCGCCGGCGCCCACGGCGGGCAGATCGTCTACGAGGGTCCCGTGGGCGGCCTCGTCGCGGCGGGAACAGCCACGGGCCGCCACCTCGACGTGCGGCTGGCCCTCAAGCCCGCGCCCCGGGCGCCGCGCGGCTCGATCGCCATCCGGAATGCGCGGCTGCACAACCTGCGCGACGTCTCGGTGGACGTGCCGACCGCTGTGCTCGTGGCCGTGACCGGCGTGGCGGGCTCCGGCAAGAGCTCGCTGATCCACGGCTGCCTGCCCAGGACCGACCCGTCGGCGACGCTCATCGACCAGTCCGAGATCCGCGGCTCGCGCCGCTCCAACCCGGCCACGTACACCGGCATCCTCGATCCGATCCGCAAGGCCTTCGCGGTCGCCAACGGCGTGAAGGCGTCCCTGTTCAGCGCGAACTCGGAGGGCGCCTGCCCCGCCTGCAACGGCCTGGGCATGGTCTACACGAACCTCGCGTTCATGTACGACGTCGCGAGCGTGTGCGAGGTCTGCGAGGGCCGCCGCTACACCGACGAGGTCCTCGAGTACCGCCTGCGGGGCAAGAACATCGTCGAGGTCCTGGCGATGCCCGTGGAGGAGGCGCGAGCGTTCTTCACCGAGAAGCCGGTGCGGGTGATGCTGGACCGGCTGGCCGATGTCGGGCTCGGCTACATCGCGCTCGGCCAGGAGCTCGGCACGCTGTCCGGCGGCGAGCGCCAGCGGCTCAAGCTCGCGATCGAGATGGCCGGCGACGCCGAGGTCTACGTCCTCGACGAGCCGACGGTGGGTTTGCACATGCAGGACGTCGGCAGACTCGTCGGGCTGCTCGAGCGGCTCGTGGATTCCGGGCGGACCGTGATCGTCATCGAGCACAACCTCGACCTCGTCGCGCGGGCCGACTGGGTGATCGACCTGGGGCCCGGCGGCGGGCACGACGGGGGGCTGGTCGTGTTCGAGGGGACACCGGCGGACCTCGCCCGCGCCGAGGGCTCGCTCACCGGGGAGTACCT
>JAKAMV010000261.1 GCA_021812735.1 Chloroflexota bacterium
ACGCCGGCCCTTTCCGGGCAGGAGGGGTTCGGTTTCTGGGCGATCACGATCGGGTCGGTCGCGTTCGCCTCCATCGCCGTCGCAATCCTCCGCAGGATCAGCTGGATCTGACGCTGCGCTCGAGGGCCGTCACGGACGCTGCGTCCGAGGGCCGCCACGCAGGTCCCGTGGGCGCGATCCACGTCGCGGCGGCGTGCCCTGGTCGCGGCGGCGTGACCTGCGCTCACGCGACTCTGTGATCATGAGCAGCGATGCAGGTTCGTCCAGCCATCGGTCGTGCCGATCTCCACGTCCACCCGAGCGGCGATGCCGCGAGCGCCAGGACGCCCGCGGCCGTGTATGCCGCGCTCCGGGCGAGCGATCTGCAGGTCGCCGTGCTGGCCGACCACGACCGCATCGAGGTCGCCCGGGCACTCGTCGCTCGTTCGCGCGACGAAGGGACCTCGATCGAGCTGGTGGTCGGTGAGGAGATCACCACCCGCGAAGGGCACCTGCTGGGGATCGGCCTCACGGCCCTTGTGCCGCGCGGGATGTCCCTCGCCGAGGCGGTCGCCGCCGTCCATGCGCAGGGCGGGATCGCCGTGGTCGCCCATCCCCTGCTGCCGCCCCACCTCGCGGCGTCCGCCCGCCGGCTCGTGGAGCTGGCCGACGGCGATCCCCGCTCCCGGCCCGACGCCCTCGAGACCATGAACCCGGTGGCCGCCTGGGTGCCGGGCTGGCGCAGGCGAGTCGAACGGCTCGCGGCCCGCTGCGGATGTGCGGTCGTCGGCGGATCGGATGCCCACGTCGCGCGCTTGATCGGGCGCGCACGAACCTGCTTCCGCGGCGACACCTTCGCCGCCCTCATGGCCGCGATCCGCAGCTGCGAGACGTGGGCCGAAGGACGGCGCTCCCCCGTCTGGGACGTCGTCCGCAGGGCACGCGACTAGACCACCCGCCGATCGGACGCGCGTGGGGGAAGCCCGGGTTCGGACCAGCGGCGAATGGCGTCCCCGGCAGGATTCGAACCTGCGACCGACCGCTTAGAAGGCGTGACGTTGAGGACCACTGTAGCCCGTGCGTGGGCGAGCCCGGGTCAGGGCGCCTCTCTGGCCGAATAGGTTACTGACAGCCTCAGCCGTAGTCCTCGTCCGTGAGTCCGTCGAGCGTGCCCGTGCCCTCGTAGGTGTAGCTAACCATGAGTCCTCGACGGGTCTCGATCTCGTGCCACGAGAGAAATCCTCGACCGGTCACCTCGCGCCCGTCGGCGAGCGTCGCCGTCAGTTGTACATGGTGGGGCAGCGGCTCCGGAGGCATCTGGGCCTGCCCCCGGAAGCGCCAACTCATCGTTCCGGGCACGCCCGGTTCCGGGTCATCCCGCCGGAGGCTCAGTGTTGATTGCCCCAAATCCTCTGTGCCGGCGCGAAGGGATTGGGCGGTAAGGGTCCGGGATGGCATCTTCCACCGTTGCAGCTCTTGTGGCGCGCCCGGGGAGATTCGAACTCCCGACCTACGGTTTAGAAGACCGCTGCTCCTTCCGCTGAGCTACGGGCGCGCGGACCGAGTGTAGCCCGCCGACCGCCGAACGCGGCGGCACCGTGCCAGAGTCTCTTGCAGAGTTTTCCGGTTTTGCACCGATCCGTCGTGCGACAATCGTTGCAGGTGGCCCGGGCGACAGCGCGGCACCACCCCCATAGAGCGGGCGCGAAGGGTAATAGCCAACGTAGGTGCCTCGGCCTTCCGTTGGGTGGGAAAGCGAGGGCGGGGCAACCCGCAGAGAACCCCCGGCGCAGGCCGGGCGGACCCCCTTCGGTCCACGCCTCACTTGTGGCACTGCGAGCGCCGTTGGATGAGGCTCCGATAAGGAGCACTCTCCGATGGCCGAAAGCCTCTTCGCCGACGCTGGCAGGGCCGGCGCGCTCGCCCGCTGGGCGCACACGTTCGACCGCCGAGCCGCGACCGAACCGCTCCGGGACGGATACCGCGAGTCGTTCCGCCGTCAGGCTCAGGCATCGGCGGACGCGCAAGGGATCGCCCTGACCCCTGCCGCGCTTGAGCGCAGCGCTGACGCCTTCTACCGCGCCCACCTGGCGCGGATGACCCTCGCGCGCCGCCGCAAGGCCGCAGCGCGGCGCGCCAAGCGGGCGGGTGCCGCATGAACCTGCGGACCAGTCGCGCGTGCCCGGCCTGTCGGGCAACCGATGCCGCGTTGGCGACGCCCGCGTATCACGCGGAGCAGGCGGCCAGTCTCGAACGACTCGCGGAACGGCACACGCTGGCCGCTCGTGGATCGCGCCTCGCGGCCCGCGCGGAGAGTGAACGGGCCGGGGCGCGCACGGAACGCGAGACGGCCGACCGATACCGCGTTGTCGCCCTCGCCGCGTATGCCGGCGACCACGACGGACCGCATCCCTCCACCGTCACGGCTTGGCGGGAGGCCCAACTACGGGGCAGGGCCGAAGACATCCCCAACGGAGTGCCACCGCTCTCCGACGCGACCGAGGAGCGGTAGACATGAACAGCCTTGCAGCCCCCAGCCCGAAGCGAGAGCGATTCCGCCAGTCGTGGCGCGGCATCGTTCGGAAGGCGGTCACGGAGGACGTTGGGGCGCCATTCAATGATCAAGAGACGGTCGCTCTTGCCGACGGACTAGCGGACTACCTCGACGCCTATGTCCTCACCGGGCGCCTGCGGCCCGAGGCAATCGAGGAAGGCGTCACGGGTGCGCTTCCCATGGCGCAGGTGGACGACTCACCCCCACCCGATCCGCTGGTCGGCGAGTTCATGGCGACGCGCGAGGCCACCGTGCTCTACGCGCCGGGAGGTTCGGGCAAGGGTATGACGGCATCGTGGCTCGCCCTGCAACACCTCAGGACAGACCCACAGGCGGTCGTGTACATCTTGGATTTTGAGCACCACGACACGGAGTGGGCCGGCCGACTGCGGCGCATGGGCGCGACCGACGAAGAACTGGCGTGCATTCACTACGCCTCGCCTTTCGCGCGGGAGTGGACGGCCCGCCGTGGGCCGCTCGTCGAAGTCGCCGAGCACGTGCGGGAGGACTGCGACCGACTGGGCGCCACGCTCCTAGTCGTGGACAGTTACAGCATGGCCACGTCCAGTGGCGACACGCTGGGCGGGCAGGCGTCGGCCGTCGAGTACTTCGGTGCCCTGGCCACCATCGGGCGGCGAAGCCTGACGCTGGCCCATGTCACGGGCAGCGCTGAGCGATGGCCGGACAAACCCTTCGGGTCGGTATTCGTCCACAACCTCGCGCGGGAGACGTGGGCCGCCGCTCAGGTCGAGATAGAAGGTGGGGCGGCGCAAGAGGAACGCGGCTTGACCTATATGCGGGTCGAACTCCGCTGCAAGAAGGCCAGCGGGCGGGCGAGGCCCGAGCCGCAGGTGCTCACGTTCACATTCGAGCCCGACTTTGGCCCCATCACGGTGACCGCGGCCAGCCGGCGACTGGGCCGGAGTGAACTGGTCTACGAAGCGCTGCACAAGACACCGGATCAATGGATGACCGGAGCCGCCATCGTGAAGGCGATCAAGTCGGACACGGGCGAGACCATAAGCGAGGCGCAGGTGTACGACGTGATCCGAAAGGACCGGCGCGACCGCTACGAGAAGAACGAGACCAAACGGCCATTCCTGTACCGGGCGGCATGAGGCGGTCCGGATGTTGTCGGGTGTTGTCCTTTCCGGAAACGTTCCGGTTCGTGCTCAGCCGGCGTGTTGTCGGGAGTTGCCATGCTGAACGTGGAACCGGACAACTTCCGGAATGTGAGCGAGTGCGAACCGGACGCATCCGGAAAGGCCCACGCTCAGAACCGGAAAGCATCCGGACTCGTCCACGCTCAGAACCGGAACGCATCCGGCAAGTTGACGAACCGAACCGGACAACTGGGAGAGCCTGTAAGGCTCCCAGTCCGGATCGTGCCGAGAGAGTTGGTCCGAGAACCCTGGACGACACCCCTGGGCATTCTCACAGCGCATCCCGCCAAGCGTTACAGCCCTGGTCGGAGGGCGCGGAGACACGTTCCGGCAATCGGCGCGCACCGCTTCAACGGTGAGCAAGTCCGCTCGTCCGCCCGCGGGCGCGCATGTCGCGACTATGCGCATAATCCATCACTGGACTGTATACTTACGCACATGAACGCGCCCACCCTCGACCTCCGAACGGCCCGCGGGCGAGAGATTATGCACGAGCGAGCGCGTGAGCGTGCCGAGCGAGCCGCGCAAGACGAAGCACTGGCCGCTCTGTCCGTGCCGACGGCGGCACGGCGCGCCTGGGGCCTGCCGCCTGCGCCGCCCCGTCTGATTGCCGTCCGCTGCGCCGTCTGTGATCGCGAGTTCGAGGCGCGCCGCTACAGCAATCGGCCGCGCTTCTGCTCTCGCCATTGCTCGTGTATCGCGGCCCGCCGACGCGCCGCGTTCCGGGCAGGCAAGACGTACGCGGCCCTGCCGGCAAGGCCGGCGATCCGTACGTGTGTCATCTGCGGTGCCGGGTTTTCGGCCCGGAGGCCCAGCGCGACGCACTGCGGGCCTTCATGCCGGCAGACCGCCTACCGCCTGCGCCTGGCCGCTCGCGTCGGACGGCCCTATCGCCGACGGCCGCGCCGTGCGTCCTGATGTTCGAGCCGTCGCGCGAGCCGTTCTCCGCGCCTTCGGAGATGCCGGAGCCGTCCGAGGCCGCTCGCGCGCGCCTTCGTCGCCAACGCCGCTGGATGGCGGCTCACGGTATCCACGGACCGCGGACGGACGGCAACCCGGACCGTCCGAGCCAACGCCCGGCCGCCAAGCGCGCGCACGCGGCGCGCGCGTATCGACGCCTGATCGCGAAGGCGCAGGCAGCGGGGGCGGACATCCCGACGCCTCGCCCCTACCGACCACACTACGGGGCGCGCGGACCTCGCAAGATGGCGGAAACGTCGGGCCGGCCGGCTCCGGGTACGTCGAGAGCGACGCAACGCGGTTCGCCAGGTTCCACGGGTCGCCCGACGGGCATCTGATGGGCAGTTGGGACAGCGCGGCGCGTCGGTTCTACGAGTTCCACCACGGCGCAGTCACTCTGCCGGGCGAGCCGTGGACGGACCAGTACGGACAGGTCCACCTGCCCGACGAATGAGGTAGCGGCCCGTTCTGGGCCGTTCTTGCGCCCACAGGGGCAGTCAGCGAGGGAGACGAGATGGGAACGAAGTTCGGCAAGGTTCAGCGGGCGAGCCGCCATCCGGCGGCGGGTCCGACGCAGGCGGGTGACCTGGCCGGCAAGCCGGCTCAACCGGCGCGGCACGTCGGCACGTCACCGACCGCAACGAAGCGACACGCGGGCACGATGGCGCGTCCGACCGGAGCAACCGAAGGCTAGGCAATGGTCACCACGCGCGGCAAGCCGCCCTGGACGCTGGTCCAGCCGGCCCCTGAGAGGAGACGAGACTACATGGCCCTATCACGAGAGGAAGCCGCGCAGCAAGTCGCGCTGGCACACCCGGAGTTCACGTACGCTCAGGCCGAGGAAGCCGTCGGGCGCCTAATGTCCACTCAGGACAGGATGGCCGCGGAAGGCAACCTGAAAGCCGCACTCTCCAACGGCAACCCGTGGACTCAGCCGGCGCAGTTCGGCCCGAACGGCGAGCGGTTGGGCGCAGCGGACCCGCGCAGCGATGCCGAGCTACGGGCCGACCTGGAAGCGGACATCAAGCGAAACTGGGGTCTTCCCAAGTCTGCATGGTCCAAGTAGGCGTGGACCTCAGCACGGCAGTGCCGGAGCCGGCATGCACCCGGTGAGCTATCGGCCGGGTGAGAGATCGCCTAGCGCGCGACGTGCGATATTCGCACGCCTCAGAAAGCGATATCGACAGCGGATCAGCCTAAATCGGGGCGCGATCCGCCGTCATCGGGTCAGTAGATCGCACAAACTGGCCACCTACGCTGCGGTATTCGTGGTCCATAGCCGCATTCCGTGCGATGTCCACAAACCCCGCACGAATACAGCAACCTATCGGATAGCGGCACGACTCGACGCACTCTCCCGACCACCCCCGATGGGTGCGCACGCCGGGCAGCGCGTCGCCACCATGCACACGGCTGGCAACATGCATTCACGCGCGCGGCGCGCGGATACCCTCCGGCCATGACCGGGTAGGTGGTTAGGTCCAAGGCGACGCCCGCCGCGCGCGAACTATCGGGCTGTCCGGCCACCGATACGCGCCATGGCACAGTCGAACTCATCGAGCGGGCTCATAGGGGCTTCCGTCGCCACACGAGGGCGAGGAGCGCCACCAGGACGAGCAGGATCAGGACGAGGATGCCATGGACGCTGCCGACGAACCACCCGACCTGATCCCAGACGCTGGGAGCAGGGACTCCGCAATACCCTTCTGACTCAAGGTACGGCGGGGCGGAAGGCAGACCGCGAGCCGCGCATGACAGGAAACTCGGCGCTGGCGTTGGGATCGGCGCCGGAGTCACGAGCCCCGGACCACAACCCGGGGAGAAGAAGTCGCAGGCGGACACACGACCCACACCACCGAGCCCCAGGGCCAGCGGCGTCGCCAGCACGAGCGCTGCAACGAACCGGCCGAGCGCGCTCACCATGGGAACGCCGCTGCGAAGCAGATCCAGAGCCATGGCTGGTCGCCCATATCCGCCCTGCTCTCCTGACGGACAGGCGTCCGTCAAGTATGGGGAGACCGTATGCACGCCGTCCCGGACTCCGAGGCACCCGCCAACGCCGGCCGCAGCTAATCCCCTCGCCCGCTCGCCTCTAGCATCGGCGGCTGATACCCGATTGGACGCGCGGGGGTGGGCTCGCGAAAGTCCATCACGTTGAAAGCCATGATGGAGTCAGCGCGGACCATCCATGACCGTCCGTCACGGTCCGAGGCCTGTACGAAGCCGGTGCCCTTGCGGAGTCGGTGGAACAGATCGTTGAAAACTCCCGCGAACGGCTTGGCGTCTTCCGGCATGTCGGCCGGCCAATCCCAACCCCGGGACTGAATCTCACGGACGCGATCCTCGGGTACCTGGTATGTGATCACGCTGCCGTTCGCGAGATGGAGTTCTACCTCGAATGGCCTCGGTGTCTCGTCCATTGCCGCCTCCCGGCTTACTCCCGTGGGTCCGGCGCCACTGGTCCGGTGAGACAGCCTAGATCACGCGCGAGTGAACCTCAGGGTAGCAGCCAGCGACCGGTCCGGTGTGACGCGCCTATAGCCGATCGCCGAGACTGTTCTTGCGCTGCGCCTCGGCCGCGCGCTTGCTGGCCGCGCTCGCGCCGTACCGGTCGAGCATGGAACGGCTGCTCCACCCGGTGAGCCGCATCAGGTCGCCTTCCTGCCCGCCGTTGGCGAGCCATTCATGGGCGAACGTGTGGCGGAAGCGATGCGGGTTGACCCGCCCGAGTCCGGCCCGCTCGCTCCGCGTGGCGATGACCTGTGCGACACCGGATGCCGTCAGCGGGCCGCGGTCGCCCAGCCAGAACGCCTCAGAGGCCGCGTGCGGGTGGGCGCGCCGCTTTGACCAGTAGCGGTCGATTGCCTCGCCCGTTTTGAAGCCGTACGGCACGTCCCGCGTCTTGTCGCCCTTGCCGCGGACACGGACCTGGCCGCGCGCGCGGTCCACGGTGTCCACGGTCAGGCTCGCCAGCTCGTTCCGACGGAGGCCGCAGTCGAGAAAGAGCCGGACCATGGCGTAGTCGCGGCGGTCCGCGAACGTCCGGCCCTCGCAGGCCCGCAAGAGCGCGCGCAGGTCGGGCACCTCAATGACCGGGGGCGGCACGGTGGACGGCTTGGGCGGCTTCGTGTGTTCCATCGGCGACCGTCGCAACTCGTCCGCCTCGACTGCCCACGCGAAGAAGCGATGCAGCGCGCGGTATTCGAGATTGACCGTCGTGCGGCTGATCCTGTGGCCGGGGCGACGGACCGAGGGGGCAGCGAGACGGGCCGCGAAGAAGTCTTCGACGTGCTCCCGCGTGATCGCCCCAAGACTGGTCGGCATCCCGCGGGAGACGAGATGAGCGGACAGCGTGCCGATGGCGCCGAGGTAGAGCGCGCAGGTCTTGTCGGCCAGGCCGCGCGCCCGTAGGTGCCGCTCGAACATCGCGGCGGCTTCGCTGAGGCTCGTTGACGTGGACTCCTGGCGAGTTGCCAAGGCATCGGCGGTCGCTGATCCCGTGGTCATGAGTGAACAATAGCGGTTGCTGAATGGCCTGTCTAGATCACTCTAGGGTCAGTGGTGCCAGGTGTCCACGCTTTGTAGGTTGCTGGTCCTGAGCACGAAACCCGCCACATGGCGCCCTCGCGCATCATGCGGCAACTCAGCAAGAAGTTAGAAGGCGGTTGCTCTGTCCACTGAGCTACGGGGACCGGGACGAATCGTACCGTGCGCGGCGAGCCTTCCCGTGGGCCGCCACGCTGCGCGGCACCGGGCTTCCGTCGAATCGGCGCTCCACGTGGCTGAAGCGGGTGCTAGATTCCCGGACCCGTGCCCGGCGTGGGCGCCGACGAGGCCCTGCCAGTGACGCTCGCACTGCGTCCCGAGGCCGCACATCCCCCCGCGCGCCGGGCCGCGCCGCCCCGCCCGGTCCCCTCGATCGCCGGCGAGCCACCGCCCTTCCCCATCGCGCTCGAGTGGAAGGCCGAGCAGCGCCTCTGGGGTCACTCGTTCCACCCCATGTGCAGCTACCTGGCGTCGTTCCCGGCCGGCCTCGCGCACGCGTTCATCGGCCGGTACACGCGGCCGGGCGACGTCGTGCTGGACCCGTTCAGCGGCCGCGGGACCACGCCACTGCAGGCGTGCGCCGAGGGGCGCCTGGGCGTCGGCAACGACCTGTACCCGCTCGCCCACCTGCTGACCGCGGCCAAGGTCGACCCGCCCGCGGTCCCCGAGCTGTTCGCGCGCCTGGACGAGCTGAGGGCGGGGTGGCTGGCTCGGGACGTCGGTGGCGTCGGCCGCACCTCCGACGAGCCACCCGAGGTGGCCGTCGCCTTCCACCCGCGAACGCTCGACCAGCTCCTGTACCTTCGCTCGGCGCTGGACCCGGCGCGCCGGGCGGACCGGTTCCTGGCGGCCACGACCGCCGGCATCCTGCACGGCCGCGGCACCGCGTTCCTGTCGGCGCTGATGCCCAACGCGTTCGCCCTGCCGCCCTCGTACGTGCGGCGGTACGCGGCGGCCAGCGGCTTCGTTCCGGAGGAACGCGACGTCTTCGAGGCGCTCCGCGCCAAGAGCCGGCGGCTGCTCCGGGACTCGCTCCCGCCGGTGCGGGGGCTCGCGCTCCTGGGGGACGCGCGGGACGCCGGCACCCGCTCGCGCGACGCGCTCCGCGAGCGCTCCCTCCCGGCGCGTGCGCGCCTGGTGGTCACCAGCCCACCGTACCTCCGCGTGGTCCGGTACGGCGCGTTCAACTGGCTCCGGCTCTGGTTCCTCGGCCTGGTGCCCGAGGAGATCGATGCCACGCTCGACCAGGTGCACCGGCCGCAGGCGTGGCTGCGATTCATCCGGGAGATGCTGGCGGACCTGCTGAACGTGCTGAGCGACGACGCCATCGTCGTGCTCGTGCTCGGCGACGTCGGGTCGGACGGCGGCCATCGGCTCCCGCGCGAGATCGACCTGGCGTCCAGGGCGTGGGAGGAGGCGGCCCGGCCGGAGGGATACCGGCTGGCCGGAATCGCCGTGGACGAGATCGCGGCGCACCGCAAGTCCACCAGGATCTGGGGTGACGAGGCGGGCCGCGCGACCCGGACCGATCGCCTGCTGGTGCTCGCACCCACCGAGCTCGGGCGGCGCCGGGCGCTCGCGGGCGCGTCGCTCCCGGTCGACTGGACCTGGCCTCCCCGGTCCCGCCCGCGGCTCGTCGTTCAGGGCAGCCGGTAGAGGCAGGTCTCGCCCGGGCCCCAGGACACGCAGAGCTCCCTGGTCCGTGCCGCCCACGCGGCCGGGTGGAGGGCCGCCCACTGGGGGGCCGGACCTGCCGTCAGCACCCACCGCACGCCGCGTGTCTCGTACAGGTCGCCCGGGTTCACGCTGGTCGCCGGCCGCGACACGATGGTGGTCGCCCGCGCCTGCATGGCGAGCACCGGGGCGAGGTCGCCCTGGATCACGGACCCGGCCGGCACGAGCGTGGCGATCCGTGCCTGGACCGCGGGCAGCGTCGACGGCGTGGCGGTCGCCCAGCCCAGCTGCAGCACCACGCCGGGTGCGACGAGGGCGACCGCAAGCGCGAGGCCGCCTGCCGTCGCGAGCCGTCGCCGCTCACCCGCCCGGCGCACGAGCAGCGCGAATCCCAGTCCGGCCAGCACGGCCAGCGGCGGCAGCAGCGGGACCAGGTACCGGTTCGGGCGGTACGGCACGACCAGCAGGACGCCCATCCCCACCACGAACCAGCCGGCGGACGCCGCGGCCAGGCGGCGCTGCTCCGCCGTCAGCTCGGCGTGCCGAACCAGGACCACGAGCAGGCCGCCGGCGCCCGCGAGCAGCAGCGGCAGCGCCAGCGGAATGCCGCCGTCGCTCCGGCTGGCGTAGGAGGTGATCCGGCGGACGAGCTCGGCGACGCTGTGCGGCAGCG
>JAKAMV010000262.1 GCA_021812735.1 Chloroflexota bacterium
CAGGAACACCGTCATCGTCCAGCCCCGGGGCATGCCCGGTGGCTTCGAATCAGCCACAGGTGGGGACTTTCTCATGGCCACCAGTGGGGACTTTCTCATGGCCACCAGTGGGGACTTTCTCATGGCCACGGACAAACGCTCTCGGCGCCCGCGCGTGTCGATCTCGTCGCGCAGACGATCGGGCCCTCGGCCTGATCGGCTTCCTTCGACGCGCGATGCGTGTGATGGCGGGGCGTGAACTCGTTGGCACCGAACGATTCCGGTGACTGAGACGGGAGGGCGCTGAATGAGCACCGAAGGACCCGGTCGAGGCTTCGTGGCGGCGGGGGGCGTGATCATCCTCGCGGCGTTGTTGGTGGCTATCGTGGGGCCCGCCGTCTACTCGCTCGTCTGCTCGACCGTGCCTGGCAGACGCGCGGGACAGGGGTGCTCGTTCGCTACGCCGATTATCAGGTCGTGATGCGCCGGACTCGGCCCGAGGCGGAGCGGGCTCTCGCCATGCTCCGGCTCATCCTGGCCGAGCGCGGTGCCAAGGAGACCAAGACCCGGATCGTCGAGTTAGGTGACGGAGGCGAGGGTCTCGAGATCCTCGGCTTCGAGCACCGCTGATGTGAACCGCTTCCTGCGCGGCTGGGCGGGCTGCTTCCGCTACCGGAACTCGGCCCGTCCGTTCGACAAGGTCATGACCTACGCCCCCTCGGGCGCCTCGCGCTCTTCGTGGCCAAGCGCCACAAGCTTCTGCGACGCTACGGCTGGTGGGCGGTCGTCGACCACGCCCCCGATCGGCTGGACCTGATCGACCTCCATGGAACCGTCGTCGCCCCCAGACCCAACTGGGGCTAGAGGGAGAAGCCGAATCCGGCGGCGAAGGACGTCGGTGAGCCGTGTGCGGGAGAACCGCAGCGCGGCCACGGCCACCGGATCTGGGGGCGGAAACGCCGGGCTGTCCGCCGGGGCCTACCGCCATTCGGCGCCACCGCGCTAGCCCCCTACCCGACCTCGACCGTGAGGTTCCGTTCAGAGCTCGCAAGCGGGCGCCCACGACTACTCCCGTCGGTCGCCGCACTATCACGGCCGCGGGGCGTCGCTCAGACAGTAGCGACTAGCTGAGAATGTCCCAGTCGCAACCACTTGGTCGCCGGAAACCTCAGCGACTGACCAAGGCGTGCCCGGGATGGCGAGTCTATCGAGGACGAAGATAAAGACCCCGTTGACGACCGTTCCGCCCGCCGCTTGAGGGCCGGCCAGCCTGAGAGGAGCGCCGCCAGGTTCCGCCTCTCCATAGACGAAACTTGTGGGTGGATCCGTGTCAGCGCAGGAGATGGCCCAGACGCGAGGCTCACTTGTTCGCTGAGGACCGAGCTGAGGCTGGCCGTGAACCACCACTGCTTGCCAAGTATCGTGGGTTTCGCGTCGCAGGAGGACTAGCTGGACGTCATCGCCGACTCTGCGAGCGGCGGCCGCACCGCCCGCCCAGCCTTGGATTGCGGCGCTCGACACTCCGCCGGCGCGGGCTGCGGCTGCCCGATCTCCAATGCTCATCGGCCGTCCAACGTACCGAGTCGTGCTCGGCAACGAGACAACCAGCCCCCCTACTATGACCGCGACAAGAACGATTGCGGCCCCGGCAGTGACAGCCAGCCGGGGAGCCTGTCGATCAAAGGCGTCGCGAAGTGCATGCACGACCCTGAGGAAGCCATTGGTCGTCGGCATCGAATGTGGGCCCCCGGTGACGAGCACCCCGCGCGGCTGGTAGCCATCCTCTTCCGGATGACCTCGTTCAAGCAGCCGTCTTATTTCAGAGTTCTTCACCGATCGGTCATCCGCGCGCGCAGTTGCCGCAGGGCATGGAAGCATGTGCTTCGAGCGGTCGCCTCGGCGACCCCGAGCACGTACGAGATCGCAGCGAAGTCGAGCCTCGCTCGGTAGCGGAGATAGACGACAGCTCGTTGCCGCTCGGGGAGCCGATCGACGGCGTCCCACAGGGCCGTCCTCGCATCAAAGGTGATCGGAGCGATGGACAACGCCGACTGCTGTTCAATGGCGGTGCTTCGTCGTCGCGTCCTCCGGTGCTCGTCCATTGCGAGATTGTGGACGGTGCGGAAGAGCCAGGCTTCCGGTCGTTCAGGCGTACTCGGATTGGACATACGGAGGAGCCTGGCAAACGCCTCCTGCACGGCATCTTCAGCGGCGTCCGGCGATAGCCCCAGGCGCCGCGCGTATGACCACATCTGGACGGCTCGTTGCTCGTAAAGCTGCTCGACCTCTGCCTCACATGACTCCCGGCTCATCGTTTGTGGGGTCGCGCCGCAGAGGAGATGGCGGAGGAGGCGGCGCTGTGCATCTGGGTCCTCGGGCGGCCTGTTACGTGGTCTTGCCCGTCGAGTGTACCGCGACCAGTCTGCATCCCCCGGGAATCAGCGTACGCTGGTCGGACACAGGCCAGCCAGCGTACGCGCTTTGGGCGTCTCGCCTACACCAATCGCCTGAGGAGGACGGGCGCCCCGCTTCAGTGTGTCAGCCGCCCGCCCCACGCGATTCACTGGAAGCTGAACATCTCCATATATGCGCCAGTCCGTGCGTCAACGATTACATTCAGTTCCTGGGCGGCCCGCGGAGTCTGGCCGTCCGCGCGAAGGGGCCCGAAGACCGGCTGCGGCACCCCCGTGAACCTGATGATCCACGCAGGAACGGCATTGAACGTCAACGTGATCGATCCGTTCTCGTCAACCGTACCTCGGTGGCGATCGGTAAACAGCACGAACTGCGCCGATACTCCCGTGGCCGAGTCAGCGAGCCCGGCCGCCTCGGACCTTGCAGCCGCAATGGCTTGGTCGGCGGTGATGGCCGGCGTCCCAACGCCTGGCTGAATGAGAAAGTGACCTCCGGCGAGATCAGAAGGGAGCGCATACCCAGGGACAGTCGGCGGAGATGCTAGGTCTTGTGCTGATGCGACGAGTGCCCCGGCACCGATACCGAAGCCGACGACGGAAAAGAGGAATCCGACGCGCAGCAACTTCTTCACGATCTACCTCACGTGAGCGGGTCGGTCCAGATGTCAAAGTGATCGAGATTCTGAGTCTGATGGTACCGGGAGCTGCCGGTGATCACCCAGGTTCCCGAGGGAACACTCACCCAGCCGCTTGAGCGATTTGCCACGTAACGGATATTCGTGAGCTGAGCATGCGTCGCCGCGACGCCCGGCATGTCGTCCTGGGGCTCCCACGTTTCGCCGAAATACTGCGAGTCCCACGGCGCGGACCACACAAGCGCTGGATCGAAGTTCGTCGTATCGTAGACCGTGCTTCCGACATACATCTTCAGACGGCCTGCACCGAAGTCGTAGGTCGTGAGATAGAGAACGCTGCCGGATGCTGAGCCGCCCCACACGGTCACCGGCACACCTGACAGCGTCTGCACCCACTGCGAGAAGTAGCGCGCGGTAGAGTGTCCCGTGATTGCCGCGTAGCCGGACTGGGCGTAGCCGTCGGTCGAGGAGTTGTAGTTCCCACCGACCATTGTCCACGCGGCGGAAGCCCCTTGGCCGGAGCCAGTGCATAGAGCACCGACCTTTGTTGAGATGTAGGCGTAGGCTCCGTACGTCGTGATGGTCCGCGTATCGAATCCATCGAAGTAGTTTGACTGGTATCCCGAACAGGTCTGGGACGCTAACGCTGGGCTCACTACTTGGGGAACTGCCGTCATCAAGAGCGAGAGGGCTGCTGCCCAGGCTAGAACTCGTCTCACTGGTAGTCCTCTGAGATGCAGTCAGCAAGACCGTCTGGTCAGTATTCGGGTCGTCGCCTTGCCTTCGTCGCCTCCTCCTTCCTTCGGGTGCGGATCCGTGAAGCCGTCCACACGTAGTAATGACGCCGCACCAGGGCAGTTCGTTTAACCCGAATCCGGTCATGTCCCCAGACTTGGTGTCACAGCGCGTGTGGCCGTGAACGGAAAGCGGCCACCGCGTCATCCTCGCGTCGTCTGGCTAGGAACCGACGACACGGAGGGACACCACGATGGCCGAGGACAGAATGGCCGTGCTCGAGACCGTGCGCAAGGCGATCGCCGACGGCGATGTCGACTTCCTGCGCGAGGGGGTGCGCGTGCTCGCCGAGGGGTTGATGGAGGCGGAGGTCACCGAGCTCACCGGGGTGCCCCACGGCGAACGGGACCCGGAGCGCCGGCTGACCCACCGCAACGGCTATCGCGAGCGGCGCTCAGGACACCCGGGTGGGGACGCGCCAATGCTAAGATCATCCCATGCCACAGCCGTACGCCTACCTGCGCAAGTCGTCGGTCCATGATCCCGCTCGTGAGGTCAGCCACGAGGTCCAGGAGCGCGCTGTGCACGACCTCGCTGCCCGGTACGGCGACGACACCGGGGCCCTGGTGCTCCTGTCCGACTGGGACAAGTCGGGGCGCCTGGGCGCCGACAAGCGGCCCGGCTACCGGGCGCTCCTCGACGCCATCGAGGCCGGCCGCTGCTCCGCCCTGTACAGCTACAGCCTCAGCCGGTTGGCCCGCTCGGTGCCCGAGCTGTCGCGCCTGGTGGCCACCTGCAACGAGCGCAACATCCCGGTCCGCCTGTATGCCGATCACGTCGACACTGCCACGGCTTCAGGCCGCCTGTTGACCCACGTGCTCGCCTCGGTGGCCGAGTTCGAGGCTGACGTGGCCTCCGAGCGGGTGCGGGCCGCGATCGCCGCCAAGGTCGCGCGGGGGGAACCCATCGGCACCGTCCACCGCTACGGCGAACGGGACGGGGAGGATGCCGCGCTCGTGCTGGCCGCCTTCCGGGAGGCCGGCTCCTACGCGGGGGCGGCGCGGCTGCTGAACGCCCGGGGGATCAAGCCGCGGGGCTCGAAGCGGGGCTGGTGGCCCAGCGCCGTGGCCGGGGTGGTGGCGCGCCTCGATCCGCAGCCGGTGCTCCATCCCCACCGCCAGGGGGCCAAGGCGGGCGGGGTCAGCTTCGTGCTGGCCCATCTGCTGCGCTGCCCCACCTGCGGCACCCGCCTTACCGGGTTGCGCGACCGGGATGGGCGGCGGGTGCGCTACGTCTGCCGGTTGGGCTCCGTGACCCCCCATCCGCGCATGAGCATCACGGAGGGCCATCTCCTGCCTGCCGTGCAGGCCGAGGTGGCACACCTGCGCACCCCCGAGCTCGTCGAGCAGATCGAGCGCGACCGCGCCGTCGCAGCCGCGCTGGAAGCCCGTCGCGCACGGGTCCTCGACATGTACGAACGGGGCGACATCGAGCGGACCGAGTACACCCGCCGCCTCGCCGCGGTGACCGATGCGCTGGCCGCGCTGGACGCCAAGCGCGTAGTGCTGGCCGTGCCCGCCATCGACTGGGCCTGGCCGCCCAAGCCGCTCAACGGCGTCCTCTCTGCCCTCTTCGAGGAGATCGCCCTCGATCCGGTCAGCTTCCAGCCGACCCGCTTCACCTGGCGGGTGCCGGAGTGGCGCTCCTAAAGGACTCCGTCGACGCGCTGATCCGGCACCGGCGAGCCCATCGTGTCGGCCGCGGACGCCTGAGCTGGTGTCGGTGGCGGCGTCCCTGGCCGCGCGCGGGCCTGACCGGGTGGCATCGGTGTCCTCTGCGGGGCCCCTGGGCCACCCCAGATCCGGGTGCCGACATCCGTGCTGGGCACCCCTGTGGTGCACCGCCCCGCGAGCCTGGGGTGATGGGAACCGGCATACGCCGCAATGGGCCGCGCTGGAGCCGCTGGCCGGAGCGTGATGGGAGCCGCAATAAGCCGCAACCCGCCGGAACCCGCCGGAACCCGCCGGATGGGACCCGCTGGCCAGGCCCCGAGGGAGGTATATGTGACATATACAGCTAGGGTCGGATCCCGTCGAGGGCGGGCGAGGGTCCCTGCCAGCGGCGCCCCGCGCGGATCCTGCGTCTGGGACGGCAACGGCAGCAGCGCCAGAAACGGCCCACCACGCGCGACCGGCTCCCGCGGCAGCCGATTGGGCAGGGGCGTACCGATCGGGGCCGGACGCCCGACCGCTGACGCCGTCCGGCGGCACGATGCCGCGCGTGCCGGGCACGACGAGGGCCGCTGACCCACCATGTCCCGGGGCTGGAGGCTCCCGCCGTCCCGGCAGCGCCGAGACGTCCACCGGCTGCCTGATGGAGCAAGGAGCGAGGCGCGATGGCCGAGAAGCAGATACAGCTCCGCTTCGTCCGGGAGCGGGAGACGAAGACCACGATCCGGTTCGCCGAGGTCGATCCACGCGACGACCCGAAGGTCGGCACCTTGTACGTCAAGAAGGCGCTGCTCCACGACCTCGGAGACCCCGAGGAGCTGACCGTCACCATCGCGGCGACGCGCTGATCGAAGCCGCAGCATCGGCGCCCTACCCCGCCGGAGCGGACCGGCCCCGTCCGTCGAGATGCCTGCGCCACAAGGGGAGCCCCGATCCGGCCCCCCATTCGTGCGGCGGAGAGCCCGCGCCCGGACGGCTCCAGAAGGAGGCCGTTTGGGCGGTCCAGGCCGACGGTACACGCGGGCCGCTCGCGCCCGCAGGTATCGCTGCTGCGCGAGATTGCCCGTCCGCATCGCGGCGACCTCGCAGGCCTCCCGCGCGGCATCTCGGCGACCGAGCATCTCTAGGACGGGCTCGCTGAGAGAAGGACGACCGCAGTGTCTGGCCTGATAGGTCATTCGACTTATTGACCCGGCGACTTGGACTGCCGTAGGGTTCGGCATGCCTGTCGAGATGGTTCATTGCTTCTGAGGAGACCACTGGGTGGGAGCGAGGCGGTTGCGTCTCTTGGCCTCGGTGGCGCTGAGCACGTCGTTTGTTCTCGGGCTGCTCAGCGGAACCGCCCACGCGGGAGGCGCGTTCAGTTCGTATGGCTATTACACCGTCGCCGGGATCCAGTACCAGAATCAGGCATTTATCTGGACGGATCCGTCCACATCACACGAGGTTGAGGCCGCGACCACAGTCGGACCGTATAGCGGAGGCACCGCCCAGAATGGCTGGGTGGGCGCAGTGCCGCGAACCTTCAGGAACGGGGTCCTTTGGTGTACAGGCACATGGACATACAACAGCAGTCCCATGCCAGTGGGGTCCCGGATCAACGCCACGGGCTGCCTCCAGTTCCTCATCGTGGACGTGTGGTCGAGTGAAGGGATAACCAAGGCCTGGAACGGCTATAGCTACAACAGCTACTACACCTTCATGACCCCGAATCAGAACTCGTGAGGGGACGACCATGCGAGAGAATGTCGGAAGGACGATCAAGCGCCTGCCGGCCATAGCTGGCGGCCTGGCTGCGTTGGCCGTAGTCGGCAGTCTCGGCGGCACCGCGCTCGCCTCCATCGGAGCACAGATCATGCCGCCTGCCGGGGTTGCGGCGACCCCCGGGGGTGCTCCTGCTCCCATCGTGCAGCCGACTTACCCGAAGAACGCATCCGGGCTCACATATGGGAGCCTTGAGGAGGCGAATTCCCCGGATTCTGCTCCCGACCTGATCCTGGTGGAGGCTACGAACGGGCGGGTGGGCTACGTGCTGAGGACTGCCCTGGACACTGCGACCGGTGGCAACGTGTCCAATCCCTCCGAGGCAATAGCCTGGCAGAAGAAGGTCGATGCGATGGCCGCCGCTGGTCAACAGGCCAGCATTCCGGTCTATCTTGCCGACGGAACGACACAGATCGGCGTGTTCGTTATTTCACCGTCGCGGGTCAGCCCTTAGCCCCGAGCGCTCCCGACCCGAGCGTCCGCAAGGGCCTCGTTTCGATTGACCTACCTCGGTCCGAAAACGAGGTCGTATTGAGTCGGCCGATTCGCCGCTCCCAATCCGCCGCCGTCCGACGGCATCGAGGCTACTCCGTCGATACACCTTGTGCGCTATGCCAAAGACGTAGACCGTGCTGTCACCGGTTCCTACGGCGTCGCGGATGGTCCGCTCGGGCGACCACCGTCCCGCCCAGGTTCTCGCGGGCCGGTTCCGTCTGCCGGAGGGCGTGTACCGAGGGCCAAGAGGGGCGCGCATGGATCAGTGGGAGGGGACCTGGACGAAGGGGGCGACGTTGATCCACGAGCCCTTCGTCATGTCGTCACAGCGAGGCGGTCGCACGCTGGTGGTGGGTGCCTGGACAGTGTCGGCGGAGGAGAGCGTGAGCACGAACGTGAGCGGCCGGCTCTCCGGGTCGCCGCACCAGTTGAACCACTGCATCTCCACGGCCGCCGCACCCGCTCCGTCGCCGGAAGGGGAGGCCGGGACGGTCTGGCGGGCCGGCAGCGTGAACGGTGCGGCGCTGCGGTCGGGTGCCGGCTGATTGGCCACGGGCAGGATCTGGCCGGAGGCATCCCGAATGGCCACAATCGGGGTTCCGGTCAGGCGGCACGCCGCATTGCTCGTGTTCCACAAGCGAAGCCCGCCGCCCTGCGATCCGGTGGCACCCACGAAGAATGGCGCACCGGCCGTCAACTGGTCGCCCCGGCACGGCGGCGGCGGTGCAGATCCCATTGCCGTCGCGGTCGGAGCCGCGCGCGGTACGGTGCCCGATCCACACGCCACGAACAGCCCCGCGGTGACCAGGATGGCCGCGGCCGTGAGGATGACCGGGTAGCCGCGCGTGCGGGGGGCATGGGCCCCGGGATCTTGCCGCGTCTGCGAGCGTTCCGCGCAGTTCATTGCTTACCTCGCTGTCGTGGCGAGTCCGCCTGTCGTAACGACGACGCGGCGCGGAAGGTTCACGGTGCCTTCCGGCGTCCCCCTGGGTTGCTACGGAGCCGGCTCGTCCACGCTGCCGGTCGCGACATCGAGCGTGAACGTGGTTCCGTCCGCGGAGCTCCCGGACAGCTTGAGCGCCGACGCACTGCTAATAGAGGCAACTCCATGCCTACCCGGAACCTGCACGATCCGCTGGGACTGGAGGATTGTACCCTGCGGATCGCTCCAGACCGCGACGACGAGGATCCCCTGACCTGGATCGTCGGCCGCCGCGCCTGCCCACACCGCGGCGGTCACGGGCGGACCGACGATGAACCAGCTGTTCGTGAACGCGTCGCGGATCCCGGGCGGTGCGACGGTATCGGCGGACGAGCGAACCTGTCCGCTTGTCGGCGCCACGGGCAGCGGCGTGTCCGACGTGGTGAGATGCCCGGGAACCGGTGCGACGTTGCGCAGCCCATCCGACTGCAACTGGGCGTAGTAGTCCAGGATCGCGTGTTTCTCGGGCGGCAGCGCGGGTGCGGCGGGTTCCGCTGCGCCCGCCGCACCAACGACCATCCACAGGGAAAGGCCCGCGATCGCGAGACTTGCCGCGACCAACCTGACCCGGTTCGAGCGGCGGAGCATGTGGTTCATGACCCCTCTCCCGCTACAGGGCCGGGATGTACGTGGCGTAGGTCACGTTGCCCTGGGCCGGACTGTATGCATTGACCGAGTTGTAGAGGTCGGTCCAGGCCGCCGACGGAGAGATAGCCCCCGCCGTGGACATTGTCCCCTGGAGGATGGGCGTGCTCGTCTTGTAGTGGTAGCCGTACAGACGAATCATCTCCCACTGGTTGGCCATGTAGTCAGTGATATTTCCATTGGGGAGCGTGTAGGTATAGGAGTCATAGACCTCCGGCAGGGGGAAGGCCGCAGGGGCGCCCCAGGACACGTACCAGTAGTCGTCCTGGTACCAGGTGTAGGCAGGCGGACGTCCATCCGGGCATTGCAGGCCTGGGTACGTCGCGTACGACGAGTGCGAGCAACCATCGGCAGAGCCGAAGTCGTAGTACGCGCCGTTGCCTGAACCGTAGCCCGCTGCCCAGGAGCGGACTGCGCTCACCGCCGCCCACGCCTGCTCGGCATCCAGCCCCCCGGCTGCCGAGATGCGCGAGCCGTATCCCTGCGCACCGAACCAGCCATTGATCGTGGCCACCATCGCCGCCCAGGCCGTGGCGTGGGCCGACGTCACGTAGCCCGAGTCAGTGTTCACCCCGGCCGCGACCCGTAGGTAGGCCCCGGTCGTGTTGCATTGGTAGAACCCTTGGCCGTATGCCTCCACCCAGCCTGCAATCGTCGTCGTGGAGGCGAACATCACTGATCCGAAATACCAGTAGTTCGCACCGTACGTGCTGCCCGAAAGGGCTGGCTGGCCGAAGTCGAGCACCACGAGCGAGCTGTTGTCGACGCCGGGTGAAAACTGAACACTCCGCGCCGGCCGAAACCTGAACACCTCCCGCCGTCGGATTCGGGTTCGGATGGCACCCTCGGGTCAGCACCGCAAGCTGACACCGAGGGGAGAAGGGAGTGTATCGAGTGGAGGACTGGGCCGAGGTCCAGCGGCTGTTCCACCGCGAGGGGCTGACGAAGGCGGCCATCGCCCGGCGCCTGGGCATGAGCCGCACGACCGTCATCCGCCTGCTGCGCCTGCGCGAGCCGCCCCGCTACGTCCGGCCGCCCGCCGGCTCGCAGCTCGACCCGTATCGCGCCGAGATCCGCGCGCTGCTGGCAACTGACCCGGCAGCCCCCGCCACGGTGATCTGCGAGCGCCTCCGCCGCGCCGGCTACGCGGGCGGGATCACCGTCCTT
>JAKAMV010000263.1 GCA_021812735.1 Chloroflexota bacterium
GGTCTGCGTCCGCCAGGTGGACGTCGCCGTCGGCCGCAACGTCTACACGCCGGTGCTGTCGGTGACGGGCGGCTTCAAGTCCGACCTGACGGTCATGCGCCTCGGCAAGGACCACTTCCGCGTGGTGACGGGCGCGGCCCACGGCATGTCCGACATGAAGTGGTTCGCGGACAACGCGGCGCCGAACACGTCGGTCGTGGACCTCACCACCGCCTACACGACGATCGGGATCTGGGGCCCCAACGCCCGCAAGATCGTGCAGAAGCTGACCCGCGCCGACCTGTCCAACGAGGCGTTCAAGTTCGGCACCTGCAAGAACATCGAGATCGGCAGCCAGATCGCCCTGGCGTCGCGGATCAGCTACGTCGGCGACCTGGGCTGGGAGCTCTACGTCCCGATGGAGCAGGGCCAGCGTCTGTGGGACGAGCTCTGGGCTGCCGGGCAGGAGTTCGGCATCACCGCCTGCGGCATCGCCGTGTACGTCGGCACGGGCCGCCTGGAGAAGGGCTTCCGCGCCTACGGCACCGAGCTCGACAACGACTACAACCCGGTTGAGGCGGACATGCTCACGCCTCGGCTCAAGGCCCAGGACTTCATCGGCCGGGCGGCCCTGGAGAAGGCCCTGAGCGAGGAGCGGGCGGCCGTCTGCTGCACGCTCACCGTGGACGACCACACGAGCGCGCGGACCGGCGAGAAGCGCTTCCCGCTGGGCCGCCAGCCGATCGTCACCGCGGACGGCGCCGCGATCACGGACCGCAAGGGCCGCCAGTCCTACGCCAACTCGGCGGGCATGGGCCCGTCCCTGGGCAAGTACCTCCTGCTGAGCTACCTGCCGCCGGAGCACGCGGTCGAGGGCAACAAGCTGTTCGTCCAGTACTTCGGCGAGCTCTACCCGGTCACCGTGGCGCGCGTCGGCTCCAAGCCGCTGTTCGACCCCGAGAACGAGCGGGTCAAGGCGTAACCGATGCGCGTACTGGTCTGCGTCAAGCGTGTCCCGGCGGTTGCCGGGTTGATCACGCTCACCGAGGACGAGCGGGCGATCGACACCAAGTACGTGGGGTTCCAAGTGGGGCCCCACGAGGAGTGCGCGGTCGAGGAGGCCGTCCGGCTGGTCGAGGCGCACGGCGGCGAGGCCGTCGTGCTCACCCTCGGCCCGGCCGAGGCGCTCGAGCAGCTGCGCGAGGCGATGTCGCTCGGCGTCGCCCGCGCGATTCACCTCGTCACCGATGGCGGGGAGTGGGACGCCGAGTCCACCGCCGGTGCCATCGTGGACGCGATCCGCGAGGATGAGGCCGCCAACGGCCCGTTCGACGTGGTGCTGCTGGGCAACGAGGCTGCCGACTCCGGCGGCTACCAGGTGGGCGTCCGGATCGGGCGCGCGCTGGGCCGGCCCACCGTCACCGGCATCAAGGGCCTGTCCGTCGCCGACGGCACGGCCCGTGCCGAGCAGGAGGCCGGCAGCGGCCGCAATGTCTTCGAGGTGAGGCTGCCGGCGGTAGTCGCCGTGCTCGAGGGCATCAACCTGCCGCGCTACCCGTCGGTTCCCGGCCGGCTTCGCGCCAAGTCCAAGCCCGTGGCCTCGTCCAGTCCCGCCCGCCCGGCCCAGCGCCTCGAGATGCGGCGCCTCGTGGTCCCGGTCACCGAGGCCAAGCAGGCCCAGATCCTTGGGCGAGGTGCCGAGGCCGCGCAGGCCGTGGTCGAGCTCCTGTCCAGCGTGGGGGTGCTCTAGCCATGGCCACCGTCCTCGTCCTCGTCACCACCGCCGACGGCGCCGCCGACAAGGTGGCGCTCCAGGCCCTGACGCTCGGCCGCCAGCTCGCCGCCGGCGGGCCGGTCCACGCCCTCGTCATCGGCGACGGTGCCGTCGCCGCCGAGCTCGGCGCGTGGGGCGCGACCAGCGTCCACCTCGCCCAGCACCCCCAGCTCGACGCGCCCGCCCCCGACGCCGCCGCGCGCATCCTCGACGATCTCGCCGGCTCGCTCGGCGCGGACGTCGTGGTTGGGCCCGGCACCGAGGAGGGCAACACCGTCCTGGCTCGCACCGCGGCCCGGGCCGGCCTGCCGTTCGCCGCCAACTGCACCGCGGTCACGCTGGGCAGGCCGGTCACCGTCACGCGGAGCCGGTGGGGCGGCAGCCTCCTGGAGGAGGCAGCGATCCACGCCGAGCGCGTCATCCTCACGGCGGCCGCGCATGTGTTCGAGGCTGTCGCCACCGGCGGTAGCGCGGAGGTCGTGGCGTTCACGCCCGCGCTCGACGACGCCGACCTCGCCGTCCGCGTGGTCGGACGGGTCCCGGCCCCGGCCGGGGGCGTGTCGCTCGCCGACGCCAAGGTGGTTGTCTCCGGCGGTCGCGGCGCCGGCTCCGCGGACGGGTTCGGCCCGGTCGTGGAGCTCGCCGGTCTGCTTGGGGCGGCCGTCGGCTGCTCCCGCGCCGTGACGATCGCCGGCTGGCGGCCGCACACCGAGCAGGTGGGCCAGACCGGCACCAAGATCGCCCCGGAGCTCTATATCGCCGCCGGGGTCTCCGGCGCCACCCAGCACCTCGCCGGGTGCAAGGGCGCCAAGCGCCTTCTGGCGATCAACAAGGATCCTGAAGCGCCGATCATGACGGCCGCGGACTACGCGGTGATCGGCGACATGGCCGAGGTCCTGCCCGCGATCAGCGCCGCCATCCGGCGCGCGCGCGGCGCCTGAGGCCCGGCCGCCTGCGCGCCGTCAATCCCCGCGCTCGGCGCCATCGGAGGCGTTGCCGCCGACGCGGCGCCGAGCTTGACGGACGCCACCGTCCACGCCCCTCCGCCCCGCGGAGGGGTCCGGCGCAGAAGGAGGTTCGCGGAACGCCTGGTCGTCGAGAACCTGTAGAACGTCACATTGGAGGAGTGGGATCGTGATCCGCACTGGGACGAAGTTCCGGATCGCCAGTCTCGCCGCTGCGGCCGTGCTCATGGTGGGCGCGTGCAGCGGTTCGACTGGCTCCAGCCCGGCTGCCAGCAGCGCCGCCAGCGCGGCCGCCAGCGCAGCCCCCGCCGGCAGCTCGGGCACAGCCGCCACGCAGACCATCAACATCGGCATCGGCGGGCCGTTCACGGGCACCTCGGCGCTGACCGGCACCGAGATGAAGAACGCCGCCAGCATGGCGTTCGACGCCATCAACTGGCAGGTCGGGCCGTACAAGATCAACCCGGTCTACGTTGACGACCAGGCCGACCCCGCCAAGGGCACCGCGGCGCTGGAGCAGGCGATCGTCGGCCAGAAGATCATCGCGGGCATCCTCAACTGGAACAGCTCCGTGTCCGTCGCCGAGATGGAGCTCACGGCCAAGTACCAGATCCCGTGGTTCTTCGGCATGGGCGCGGCCGGCACCGTGAACCAGAAGTTCACGTCCGACAAGGCCAAGTACGGCTACTGGACGTCCAAGGGCTGGCCGGACCCGGTCAAGCTCACGACCGCCTACGTGACCGCCATCAATGACGCCGTCGCGGCGGGCACCTTCAAGCCGGCATCCAAGACCGTGGCCATCTACGGCGAGGACACCGACTGGGGCCGCTCCTTTGGCGCCGGCCTCAAGGCGGGCTTCACCAGCACCGGCTGGACCATCGCGAGCGAGGACTATTTCCCGCTCACCCAGACTGACTTCTCGGCGCTGACGTCGCGCTACGCGAGCCAGAACGTGCCGGTCATCGCCGGCACCAGCACGGCCGCGGCCTCGATCACGGCGTTCATCAAGGCGGCCTCGGACGCCGGCCTCAAGTCGCTCATCGTCGCCGACGGCCTCGGCTGGTTCGGCGACTGGTACAAGATGACCGGCTCCGCGTCCGACTACGTCCTCGACTCCGTGCCGGGCTTCGCGACCCCGAAGGCCAAGGCGTTCGAGGCGGCCTATCAGGCCAAGTACGGCTCCGATCCGAGCGCGGCGGCAGCCGGCCTGTCCTACGACTGGACCAACTTCTTCATCAAGGTCATGCAGCAGACGCTTGCGGACCAGGGCTCCATCACCAGCGCCACGCTGTACAAGGAGGCCCAGGACAAGCTCTGGACCGGCCAGCTCACGTACACCGACGGGATCATCATGTCGAGCTACGACTTCAACGCCGACTCGATCCCCGACCCCGTCGTGGGCAAGGGCCACTACATCTTCCCCGTTACCCAGTACCACAGCGGCCAGCGGACGGTCGTCTGGCCGGCTGATCAGGCCGGGGGCCCGCTCACCGCGAAGCCCTGACGCCACCCAGAGCACCCGGCGAGACGGGGGCTGGCGCTTCGGCGCCAGCCCCCGCCGCCACCGAAGAGCGAGGCTCCATGGCGCTTCTCGAGCTCAACGGCGTCACCAAGCGGTTCGGCGGACTGACGGCCGTCAACAACGTCACCTTCAACGTGGAAGAGGGCGAGATCTTCGGCCTGATCGGCCCGAACGGCGCCGGCAAGTCCACGCTCCTCAACTGCTTGGCCGGCGCGCTCCGCCCCAATGGCGGCACGGTCCGCCTCAACGGCCAGGACACCACCGGCCTGTCGGCCGACAAGATGTGCCGATTGGGTGTCGGTCGCACGTTCCAGATCCCGCGGCCCTTCCCGCGCATGACGGTCCTGGAGAATGTGGTCGTCTCCGCCTCGTTCGGCGATCCGCACGCTGAGCGTGGCATGGCTGCCGACCGGGCGCTGAAGATCCTCCAGTACGTGGACTTCCCGCGCCCGGTGAGCACCGTCGCCGGCCACCTCAACGCCGTCCAGCTCAAGCGGCTGGACCTCGCCCGCGCGCTCGCGAGCAATCCGAAGCTGCTGTTCCTCGACGAGTTCGCGTCCGGCCTGACGCCGTCCGAGCTCACCCCGATCGCCGCCTTGCTCCGGAAGATCCGCGACGACGGTGTCACGATTGTGATGGTCGAGCACGTCATGCGGCTGATCCTCGACCTGTGCGCGAACCTGGCGGTGCTCCAGTACGGCGAGCTGATCGCCCAAGGCGACGCGTCGACGGTGGCCCAGGACGAGAAGGTCCGCGAGGCCTATCTCGGCGCCAACTTCATCCTCTGAGCGGCCAGCGAGGCTCGAGGGAGACACCGTGCTCAAACTGACCGCCATCGAAGCCGGCTACGACCTGCTGCAGGTCCTGTGGGGCGTTGACCTCCACGTCGAGGAGGGCGAGTTCGTCGCCATCCTGGGACCCAACGGCGCCGGCAAGACCACCACGCTGCGCACGATCGCAGGCTTCGTGCCCGCCATCCGCGGCTCCGTCACCTTCCGCGGCAAGGAGTTGCGCGGCACGCTGCCGCACCAGATCAGCCGAGGCGGCATCGGCTTCGTGTCCGAGAGCCTGAACCTGTTCCCGGCGATGTCCATCTACGAGAACCTGCTTGTCGGCGCCTACTCGGTGAAGGACAAGAAGGCCGTCGCCGCCACGATGGACACGGTGTTCGAGTTGTTCCCCCGCCTGCTGGAGCGCAGGGATCAGCTGGCGGGCACCCTGTCCGGCGGCGAGCGCAAGATGCTCGCCATCGGCCGCGGCCTGATGCCGCGGCCCTCGCTGCTGCTCGTGGACGAGCCCAGCCTCGGCTTGGCCCCCATGCCGACGCTGGCGACGTTCGAGGCGCTCAAGACGCTCCGCGCCCGCGGGATGACCATCCTGCTGGTCGAGCAGAACGTGAACACCACACTCCAGATCGTGGATCGGGCGTACGTCCTAGAGCAGGGCCGGGTCGTGCTCGAGGGGACGGGCGCGGAACTGCTCGGCAACACCCACGTCCAGGAAGCGTACCTCGGGATCTGAGGCAGACAGATGACGACGACCCCCGCGGCTGCGCCCGCCCCCACCAACCTCCGCCGCGTCCCGCTCGCGAAACGGTTCCTCACGCTCACGTGGATGATCATCGGGCTGATGGTCGCGGCGCTGGTCGTGTTCGCGTTCGTGCAGCCTTCGATCACCGTGGACACGCTCGTCACGGGCGGCATGTGGGCCCTCATGGCCGCTGGCCTCGCGCTCGTGTTCGGCGTGATGAACATCTCCAACTTCGCCCACGGCGAGTTCTTCATGATCGGCTCGCTCGTGGCGTACTTCGTGTTCACGCCGATCCAGAACGCGATGCTCGACGACCCGAGCGGAACCACCCTGCTCAAGATCTTCGGCCCGTTCGCCGGCATGATCGCCGCTGTCGCCGTCGGCTTCCTCGTCGGCGCGGTGCTCGAGGTCGTGCTCTTCCGGCGGCTGCGAAAGGTCAGCAAGGACCAGTGGGTGATGAACACCTTCCTCCTGACCGCGGGCCTCTCTGTCGTGCTGGTCAACGGCGATCAGCTCATCTTCGGGACTGACTTCCGCGGCGTCTCTCGCTACTGGGACGTGCCGCCCGTCAGGATCATCGGCACCTCTGTCTCCGTCGATCGCATCGCTGCGTTCGTGATCGCCATCGTGACCATCCTGGCGTTCTCCGCCTTCCTCAGGCGCAGCCAGACCGGCCGCGCGATGCGCGCCGTCGCGCAGGACGAGGCGGGCGCCCAGATGGCCGGCATCAGCCTCAACCGGATCTTCATCATCACGATGGGCCTGTCGAGCGCCCTCGCGGCGCTCGCCGGGGCAGCCCTCCTGTGGCTGTATCCCTCTTCGCCGACCGTCGGCCAGCAACCGCTCCAGCTTGCGTGGTTCGTCGTCATCCTGGCCGGCCTGGGCAACGTCCAGGGCGCCATCATCGGGGCGTTCATCGTGTCCATGCTCCAGACGCTGTCGGTCTACTACATCGGCGTGGGTTGGGTGGACGTCCTGCCGACCCTGTTCCTCATCCTCATCTTGCTGTTCAAGCCGTCCGGCCTGTTCGGCAGCGAAGTGAAAGGCGTCTGGGAGCAGTAGTGGCCACCGTGACCGACATGACCGCCCCGACCCGGGATGAGGCGAAAGCCTTCGCGCGGCGCCGGGTGATCTTCGCGATCGTCCTCGTGGCGATCCTCCTGGTGCTGCCCTTCATCCCCCCGTTCACCGGCCAGGACTACCAGCGCTTCCTGGTCACGGGCGCCCTGATGGCCGCCTATGCCGTCGCCTTCGACTTCACGGCCGGCTACATCGACATCGTCAACTTCGGCCTTGCCGCGTTCATCGGCCTGGGCGCGTACACGTCGGGCCTGCTGGCCGTGGACTACGGCATCTCGCCGTGGATCGGGATGGTGGCGGGCGCGTTCGTCGCCGGCGTCGTTGGCCTGCTCACGGGCATGCTGACCCTGCGCCTGCGCGGCATGTACGCCGCCGTCATGGCCTGGTTCGTCGGCCTCGCGCTCATGGGCCTGGTGCGGAATGTGCCCGAGATCACCCGCGGCTCGCTGGGCCTGAGCACGCCCCAGCTGCTCAACACGTCCGACAACCTCCCGTACTACTACGTCATCGTGGCGCTCCTGCTCATCACGATCGGCGTGCTCATGATGGTGATCCGGTCCAAGGTCGGCCTCGCGTTCCGGGCCATCGGCCAGAACCTGGCCGCGGCCAAGGCGTCCGGGATCAACCCGACCCGGTACCTGGTCATCAACTTCACCCTGTCCTGCGCGTTCGCCGGCCTGCTGGGCGGGTTCTACGCGCACTACTACGGCATCCTCACGCCAGACGTCATGGCCACCAGCCACACCGTCGAGATCCTGGCCGTGGCGTACATCGGCGGGCGAGGCACCCTGTGGGGCCCGGCCGTCATCGCGTTCCCGCTGATGGTCATCACCGGCTTGCTGCAGGCGCAGCTGGCCAGCATGCCGGGCCTCGAGCTCGTCCTGTACGGCCTGCTCCTGATCCTGGTGATGGTCTTCCGGCCGTCCGGGTTCGCCGGCATGGTCACGTCGCTGTCGAACCGCCTGTGGCCAGCACCCGCCGAGGCGCCGACGGCGTCCAGGCCGACGCCCTGACCCGGGCCACCGCGACCACGCGAGCACAGGGGACCGACAAGCGATGAAGGTGGCGGTCGTCGGGGCCGGCCTGATCGGGCTGGCAACTGCCTACGAGCTCGCCCGCCGAGGCGCCGAGGTCACGGTCGTCGGCGACCGTGTCCCCGGCGCCGGCGCGTCGTCCAACAACGCGGGCTGGGTCGTGCCCGCCGAGAGCGGGCCCGTGCCCGCGCCCGGCATGGTCCTCCAGACGCTGCGCTGGATGGCCAAGCCGGACAGCCCGGTCTTCGTGCGGCCGGAGCTCAGCCCCTCGTTCGCCCGGTTCTTCATCGGCCTGCTCCGGGCGTGCTCCAAGTCCGCCTACGACCGCTCGTTCGAGGCCACCGCGGCGCTCGCCCGGGGCACCATGGACGCGCTCGACACGTGGGCCGCCGACGGCCTGGCGTTCGAGATGCATGCCGACGGCGAGCTGCGGGCGTACCTCGACTCCGTCGAGTACCGGCACGCGGTGGCGGACCTCGGGCGGTACCAGCGGGCCGGCCTCGCCCCGGAGGCGTTGTCCGGCGACGAGGCGCGTGCCGCCGTGCCCGTCCTGAGCGACGCGATCGCCGGTGCCGTCCGCTTCCCCGACGAGCGCCACGTGCGCCCCCAGACCGTCGTTGACGCCCTGGTCGCGCGGTTGGCGGCGATGGGCGCGACGCAGATCCGCGGACGCGTCACCGGCGCCTGGGCGCTGCCGTCGGGCGGCGTCGAGCTGCGCGGCGGGTTCGGCTCGCTGCGGGCCGACGCGCTGGTCATCGCGGCCGGCGCCTGGTCCGGGCAGGTGGCCCGGCTCCTCGGCGCCCGGCTGCCCGTCCGCCCGGGCAAGGGCTACAGCGTGGACTACGCGCCGGCCCAGCTCGACATGCGGCCGGTCGTGATGCTGTCGGAGGCGCACATCGCGGTGACGCCGCTCGACGGCGGCACGCGCGTGGCCGGGACGATGGAGTTCGGCGGCCTCGACGAGCGGGTCAGCCCCGTCCGGCTGCGGGCCATCCAGACGGCGCCCGGCCGCTACTTCCGGACGTGGGACCCGGACGCGCCGCACCTGACGCCGTCCGCCGGTCTCCGGCCGATGATGCCCGACGGGATCGCCTGCGTCGGGCGGCTGCGGCCGTTCGCCAATGTCTACGTCGCCACCGGGCACGCCATGCTCGGCCTCACCCTCGCCCCGCGGACGGGTGCGCTGCTCTCGGCGGCCATCCTGGACGGGAGTGACCCCGAGGAGCTCCGACCCTTCAGCCCGAGCCGCTTCGGCGCCTGACCCCTCGGCCGCGGCGGGTTGTCTCCCCCGCCCGCCGCGGCCGCCCCGCCCTTCGTCAGCACCCGGGGACCGGGTCCGGCTACGCCTCCGTTGCGCGGGCCGCCAGCGCGGCCAGGTGCTCGTCGTCGTGGTCCGCGGCCACGCCCATCAGCCCGACCACGTCGAGCCGCCCGTACACCGCGTGGACGCCGGCACGGGCCCAGCCCGGCTCGTCGAGGATGGCGAGCCGCACCAGCGTCTGGGCGCGGGCCTCCGCGAACAGCGCGGCCGCCCCGTCGGTGGTGGCGGCGCGGGGGTCGTCGAGCGGGGCCGGCTCGGTCCAGGCCCACGACGGCTCGCCGCCCGCCCCGAGCGAGTCGAGGCGGGCCTGCCACACGACCCGCTCGACGGCGGCGAGGTGGGCGAGCACCTGGGCCGTGGTCCACTCGCCCGGCGGGGGACCGGACGCGGCCTCGGCCCGGTCGACCCGACGCGCCTCCGAGGCGATGCGCACCGGTGCGAGCGCGAGCCGCGCGAGCACCGCGTCGCGCGGCGATGCGGTCACGCGCGGAGCCGTGTGTTGGCCGGATCCCAGACCGGGGCGGCCATGACCGTGGCGCTCCGCCGCTCGCCGAGCAGCGCGACCTCGAGCACGGTCCCCGGGGCCTCATGGCCGGCGCCCACGAACGCGAAGGCGAGGCTTCGCCCCGTGTGGTGCCCGTAGCCGCCCGAGGTGGTGACGCCGACCGGCTCGCCGCCGGCGAACACCGGCTCGCCGCCGGCCACGTCGAAGTCCACCGCGTCCACGTCGAGGTAGACGAGGTGCGTCGCGACGCCGTTGGCCAGGGCCGCCTCCACGGCGGCGCGACCCGTGAACGCGTGGTCGAGCTTGACGAAGCGCATGGTGTCGGCCTCGACGGGCGTGATCTCGTTGGTGAGTTCCGCGCCCCAGCCCTTGTAGGCCTTCTCGATCCGCAGGCTGTTCATCGCGTACAGGCCGAAGTCGGCGATGCCCAGCGGCTCGCCGGCCGCCCACACCGCGTCGTAGACCGCCACGGCGTGTGCCATCGGCACGTGGAGCTCCCAGCCCAGCTCGCCGACGTAGTTCACCCGCAGCGCCTTGACCGGGGCCCCCGCCACCTCGATCTCGCGGCCGGTCAGCCACGGGAAGGCCGGATTGGAGAGATCCGCCGAGGTAAGCGTCGAGAGCAGGTCGCGCGAGCGCGGGCCGGCCACGATGAGCGTGGTGAAGTCCTCGGTCCAGTCGGCGATCGTGACGTCCTCGCCCGGGCGTACCGCGCCGCGGAGCAGGTCGAGGTCCCGCTGGTGCGCCAGCGCGCCCGACAGCAGGAAGAAGCGGTCAGCGGCCAGCCGCGTGATCGTCGTCTCGGTG
>JAKAMV010000264.1 GCA_021812735.1 Chloroflexota bacterium
CTCGAGCAGCAGGATGTCGCGCATGCCGCGGCGGTCCAGGAACGCGCCGATCGAGCGGAACACCTCCTCGAAATCCTGCCTCGGGCTTCCCTCGTAGATCCGCATCGAGCCTCCTTGCGGAGCGTCCGCCCCCGTTCGAGCCTGGCTGGTGAGCCGGTGGTCCGGTCAAGCAGGCCGCGGTTCGTCGCCCGCCGCTCGCTCCCGCGGAACATGGCAGTGGCCACGAGTGTAGTCATCGCCCCGGTCGGGAACAAGGCAGCCCGGGATCGCGGCCAGTCGGCGGGACGTCGGGCGGGGATCCGATCGAGGCCGATCAGCCGGCCGCCGACAGCTCCGCTGCCAGCAGGCCGCCGACGCGCGCGTTGTCCACGATGAGCGCGGTGTTCGCCCGCACGCTCGCGCCACCGGTGATCTCGGCGACTCGGGCCAGCAGCCACGGCGTCGTGGCCGGCCCGCGGACGCCGGCGGCCTCGGCGTCGGCGAGGGCGCGCTCGACGCTTTCGCGGACGAGCCCCTCGGGCAGGGCGGCGGCGGTGGGCACGGGGTTGGCGAGCACGATGCCGGCGTCGAGGCCGAGCGCAGCCTGCGCCTCGACCACGCGCGCTGCGGCGGCGATGTCGGGGACCGTCATCGGGGCCTCGATGCCACTCCGGCGCGCCCAGAAGAACGGCATCTCGTCCTCGCCCAGCACGAGCACGGGGACGCCGCGCGTCTCGAGGTACTCGAGCGTGCGCGGGAGGTCGAGGATGGCCTTGGGCCCGGCGCACACCACGGCGACCGGCGTCCGGGCCAGCTCGTCGAGATCGGCCGAGATGTCGAACGACGGGTTCGGCCCGTCGAGCGCCGCGCGGTGGACGCCGCCGATCCCGCCGGTGCTGAACACGCGGATGCCCGCCGCATGCGCGGCGATCATGGTCCCCGACACGGTGGTCGCCGCCCAGCCGCCCGCCGCCGCGCCCTCGGCCAGGCTGTGGCGGGACGCCTTCCGCACCGTGCCGGCGGGCGCCGTGGCGAGCGCCTCGAGCTCGGCCGCGGCAAGACCCACCAGCATTCGCCCGTCCCTCATCGCCACGGTCGCGGGCACGGCACCCGAGCGCCGGACAGCCGCCTCCGACGCCGCGGCCACCTCCAGGTTCTGGGGATAGGGCAGGCCGTGGCTGATCAGCGTGGATTCGAGGGCCACGACGGGGCGGCCGTCGCGGAGCGCGTCGGCGACCTCCGGGGCGACGACGAGCCGGTCATGACGGAGCATGCCGCGAGGGTAGCGGGAGCCCGCTGCTTCCGCGACCCGCCTTTGGCGTGCGCACTGCAACAGCCGCACCACGGGCCCAGGCCGCCGGTACGCTGCCGACATGCCCGACATCGTCACCTCACTCCGCCTGCCGACCCCCGACATCCTTCGCGAGCAGGTGGTGCTCGAGGAGCTCGACCTCGCCCGGGACGGCTCGCTCGCCGTGTTCACCCGGCGGGTGGTCGTCGGCGCGGACTACGTCTCGCACCTCTGGACCGTGGCCATGCGCGACGGCGGCGAGCCGCGCCAGGTCACCGGCGGCCACGTCCGCGATCGCCGGCCGGCGATCAGCCCCGACGGCGCCCGCATCGCGTTCACGCGCAAGATCCCGGGCTCGGAGCGGACCGAGCTGGCGGTCATTCGAACGGACGCCGGTCCTGCCGATCTGCCGACAGTGCTCGACGTTGGCGAGCTCCACATGAGTCAGCCGGTGTGGTCGCCCGACGGCCGCCTCGTCGCGTTCACCGCCGACACGGGCCCGCAGCGGTTCATCATCGGCGAGCAGCCGGCCGGCGCCGGCGGCAAGGTGCCCGAGCCGACGGCCCGCGTCGTCACGGTCATGGACTACCGCATGGACGAGACCGGCTACACGGACCAGCACGCGCAGCTCTTCGTGGTGCCGAGCGACGGCGGCGGCGCGCCGCGCCAGCTCGCCGACATCCCGGGAGGCGTGTCGGGCATACCGGCATGGCGACCCGACGGTCGGGCGATCGCCATCACGGCCGATCCCCGCCCGGATGCCGACCGCCACCCGCGCACCTCGATCCTCGAGGCACCGCTCGACGGCGGACAGCCCCTGGAGGTGCTCGCCCTCGCCGGACCCGTCCGCGCTCCGGCCTATTCCCCAGACGGCCGCTTCGTCGCGGGCATCGGGGTGGACGACCAGGACTTCTTCGACGACATCTCGCCCTCCCTGTTTGTGGGCCCGATCGACGGCTCGGAGCGCCCATGGCCGCTCTCGCCGGACCTCGACCGGCCTGTCGGCAACTGGGCGGACACGGACCTCACGGGCTGGATGGTCGACCAGCGTCCGGGGCCGGTGTGGGCGGCGCCGGGCGAGATCGTGGCGCTGCTCACCGATCGGGGCCGAACCCAGCCGTGGAGGTTCCCCGTGGACGCGGCGACGGGCCGCCCCGCGGGCGACCCGCACCCTTCGGCGCACGGGGACGGGATGGCCAACGCCCTCGCGGCCGCCCCAGACGGGGCGATCGCGGTCATCGCGACCCTCGGATCGCGCCCGCCGGAGGTGTGCACGCCGGGGCCGGACAGCGTGCTGGTGCCGCGCACGACGATGGGCGGCGCCTGGCTCGACAGCGTGGCCTGGCCCGAGATGCGGTCCGTGGAGGCACCCGGACCGGGCGGCCCGGTCGAGATGTGGATCGCGTCCCCGGCCAGCGCCGGCGACGGGCCCCTCCCGACGATCGTGGACGTGCACGGAGGGCCCCTGGGCGCGTGGTCGCCCGCCCCCAGCATGGAGGTGGCGCTCCTGTGCGCCCGCGGGTTCCGCGTCGTGCTGCCCAACATCCGCGGCTCCGCGAGCTACGGGCGCGAGTGGATCGCCCCCCAGCTGGGCGAGTGGGGCGGGCCGGACGCCGACGATGTCCACGCCGCCCTCGACCACGCGGTCGAGCTCGGTCTGGCCGATCCTGGTCGCCTCGGGGTGCTGGGGCTCTCGTACGGCGGGTTCATGGTCAACTGGCTCGTCGGCACCACCGACCGGTTCCGGGCGGGCGTCTCGGAGAACGGCGTGACCAACCAGGTGAGCGCGTGGGCGGCCAGTGATACGGGGCCCGAGTACTGCCGGGCGGCACACCTCGGCGACCCGACCACGCCAGAGGGGGTCGAGCACCTGTGGCGGCAGTCTCCGCTGTGCAACGTGGCGAGCGTCCGGACGCCGCTCCTGCTGCTCCAGTCCGAGAGCGACCGGCGCTGCCCCGCCTCGGACAACGAGCAGTACTTTGTGGCGCTGCGGCATCTCGGCCGCGTGGTCGAATTCGTCCTCTACCCCGAGGAGTACCACGTGGTGCAGGCGACCGGGCGGATCGACCGGCGGATCGACCGCATGACGCGGATGCTGAACTGGTTCGAGCGCTACGTCCTCGCCTGACGCCCCGCCGGCCGCGTCGCGTCGCGTCGGGCAGCCGGGCCCCACCGCTACCCTATCGGCAGCTCGGGCTGCCGCGTTGAGAGGTGGCGCAGGGCGGTCCGGTTCCCGAGTGCGGCGCCCCGCTGGAGCGCTGCCGACTCGGCGAGGCCCTTGGCGCGTGCCGTGAGCCAGCCGGCGAGGAACCCGGCGTCGAACGCGTCACCGGCACCGGTGCTGTCCTCCACCTTGACCGGCGTGGTGGCCACCTCCAGGCGGAGTGCGTCGCCGCCCTTGCGCAGGAGCACCGTGGCCCCCTTGCGGCCGCGCTTGACGACGACCGCCGGCGCAAGCTCCAGCAGCCGCTCCTCGTCGTGCTTCGGCCCCAGCAGGGCACGGGCCTCGCTGCGCGTAGCGAACAGCAGGTCGGGGGCGGCGGCCTCGATCAGGCCGATGGCGGCCCGTCGGCCGTTGGCCAGCAGCGGGCCCGACGAGGACAGGTCCACCGTCACCAGCGCCCCCTCCTCTCGACCTGCACGGGCCGCGGCCATGCCCGCCAGCCCCAGCGGCTGGTCCAGCAGCGAGTAGAACGGCAGGTGCACCGCGGCCGCGCCGGCAAACCACTCCGGCCGCAGGTCCTCGGGCTGCAGCCGGAGAGCAGCGCCCCGCGCGGTCACGAAGGAGCGCTCGCCCCCGGGCTCCACCAGCACGCCGATTCGGCCCGTCGGCGCTCCGGCCACCCGGACCGCCCGGACGTCGACGCCATGGCCCGCGACGTCGGCCACGAGCGCGCGACCCGTCGCGTCGCGCCCCACGGCGCACACAAGGGTAGGCCGCATGCCGAGCCGGCCCAGCCATCGGGCCGCGTTGGAGGCCGAGCCGCCCTGGCGCATCACCACGCGCCCGGTGACGTCCGTGCCCCGGGCCAGATCGCGCTCCGGCGCCAGGGCGACGTCGAGCACCAGATCGCCCACCACGACGACGCGCGGCCTCGCGGCTCCGCGGCGGCGCCTCTCGGGTGGATGCCGGGACGGCAGGCGGCGAGGGCGGGGGAGACTCGGCATCGGCCGAGCATACGCCGACGAGATGGGCGCACGGGCGCGGCCGGCTGGTGTCGAGATCGCAATCGACATTGCCGAAGATCAACGCAACCTCACGTGCGTCTCGCTTGCGTTCAGCCTCGCCCTGGCGTCCAATCTCGTCGCGGTGCTCCACTGTCCGTCGGCTCTGCGTCGCAGCCGAGTGGACGCCCGTCGCGGAGCCCATCGCCTGATGCCCGTCGAGATCCCACCACCCGGCCCTCTGCTCAACGCGCCTGGCTCCCATGAGGCTCCATCATTGGCGCCGCTGTCTGTGCTGCGCCGACCCTGGACCCGGTCGGCCGCAGCCGTGGCGACGGTGGCGATCACTGGATTCGCCCTGCACACCTCCGGGACCCTGGCCGGCTCGACCGCAACCCTCGAGGTCATGGGCTTCGACCCGGACCGGGCTCGGCTCATCGCGGACTTGGCGGGCGCGGCCGCCGCCACCGCCACCGGGCTGCTCCTGACGGGCGCCCTCCGCTCGTCCATTCTCGCGGGCTCGGCGGCTGGACTCATTCTGTTCGGCCGCACGTTCCTCGACGAGACGCGCGCGGCGATCGCCGCCAGGGGACCCGCGGGCTCGTTCGACGCCGTCGGGTGGGCGCTCAGCGTGGCGACGCTGGCCGTCGCGTTCACCGTGGTTGCCTGGGCGACCGGAGAGCTGGCGCGGATCGTCCGGGCCTGGCTCGTCGACGCCGGTCACGACCTCGCCGGCCTCAGCCGCACGGGCGGCGGCGTCCGCGGGCTCAGACGGCCGACGGCCGTGGCGGTCGCGATCGCGATCCTTGCCGTGACGCTGCCGGTCTTCGCCGACATGGTCAACTACAGCCCGGACGCCCACATGCGGGACTCCCCAGGCGGGCTCTCATCGACGCAGGAGTCGGCGGCGGCCGCCAGCAGTGTGACCGGGGGAGCGGCCCTGATCATCCCGCCCGGCGTGGTCCAAGGCGACGGCGGCACGAGCAGCGTGATGCGCACGGGGGCGCCGTGGGACGCCTGGACACCCTCCGGCCAGGGGCACGTGGTCAAGGTCGCCGAGCCCGCGCCCTGGATTGGCGGGACGTCCAATACGGCCCTGCTGCAGGTCTACCTGCCGCCCGGCTACGCCGCCTCGAGCCGGGCCTACCCCGTGCTGTACGCGGTGCCCTGGGACGCGTCTCTGTGGACGACGGGCGCCAACCTCACGACGATGCTCGACACGATGATCACGTCCGGGCAGATCCCGGCCTCGATCGTGGTCTTCGTGGCGCAGGTGGGCGGGCCGTATCCGGCCAGCGAGTGCGCGAACTCCGCCGACGGGCGCGAGTGGTACGAGACATACCTCGTCAACACGGTGGTCCCCTACGTGGACGCCACCTACCGCACGATCCGAACGGCTGCGGCGCGGTCGGTGCTCGGATTCTCGCAGGGCGGCTTCTGCTCCACCATGCTGGTCCTGCGCCACCCTGACCTGTTCGCCACGGCGATCGCCCTGAGCGGCTACTACGAGGCGGGGGTGGTCTCGAGCCAGACCCCGAACGCGTTCCGCCCCTTCGGCGCCAATCCGGGGCTCGAGGCGCAGTACTCGCCGATCCGGCTCGTCGGCGAGTTGCCGCCCGCCCAGCGCCCCACGGTGCTGCTCATCCTGGAGGGCGATCCGTCGGATCCGTTCTACGGTGCCCAGTACAGCAGCATGGTGAAGGCCGCGAGGGCCGCCGGCGTCGCCGTGTTCGCGGTCCAGTCGCCGTCCGGGCACGGCTGGCCCACGGTCCGCGACCAGCTGCCGGCCTTGCTCGTGGCGGTCGCTCAGCACCAGAACGCACTCGGGGTGTTCGGGTGAGCGAACCGACCGGCCCCGTCACCGCCGACCCTCGGGACCTCTCACCCACCGCCGATGCCGTCCTCCGGTCCGAGGTGGAGGCCGCCGTCAGGCGTCCGGGCGCGATCGAGCTGATCGCCCTCGTCCCCGCGGCCCTGGTGCTGCTCTGCTCGGTCGCGAGCGACATGGTCGCCCTGCTGGGGGGCGACCCGCTCGGAATCTGGCGGCTGCTGCCGGCCGGCCCGGTGACGGGCGACTGGGTCAGTGCCGAGGTCTCGAGCACAGCCTTCCTCTTGGTGGGGATCGCCCTGATCCGCCGCAAGCGTGTGGGCTACTGGATGGCCCTGGCCATGGTCGCCGGCGGGCTGATCGTGCAGGGGATCACACTGGACCATCCGGTCTCGGCTGTTGCGGCTGCGGCGGTGGCCGTCGTCCTCGTCGCGACGCGCAATCGGTACGACGCCGGGACCGGCCGGCGCGAGCTCGTCCTCGCGATCGCGCTGCTCGGCACCGCCCTCGTGCTGGCGGCGGGAGCGGCCATCGCGGCCGCTAATGACGCCGACGACATCGTGACTGTCGCGGACGGAGTCGGAGCGCTCCTGGACCTCGCCACGCCCGTCGCGGTGCCGGGACTCGCCACCCTGGGCACGCTCCTGGTGGTCGGCCGGATCGCCTACGTCTTCGCCACGGTGCTCATCCTCGATCCGCGACCTGACGACCGCGCGCCGGACGTCCTCGTCCGCGCTCGCTCCACGCTCGAGCTCGTGGGTTGCGGAGCCCTGTACCCGTACCAGCTCGCCCCCGAGTGCACCGCGTGGGCTGACGATGCGGGAACGGCCGCGCTCGCGGTCGCCCACGTGGGTCGCGTGGATGTGGCCCTCGGAGACCCCGCGGGACCGCCAGCCGGGGCCACCGCGGTGGTGGGCTCGTGGCTGGATCACTGTCGCCGGTCGGATGTCGTGCCCGTGGTCTATCAGGCGACAGCGGCCCTCAGTCGCCGGCTCCGCGCCCGCGGCTGGCTGTCGGTCGCCATCGGTCGAGAGGCGGTCCTCGACCCGCTCGCGTTCGACCTCTCAACACCACGGATGGCCAACCTCCGCCACACCATCACGCGGTCGCGCAAGGGCGGGGTGTCGACGATGTGGTTCGCCGACGGCCTCCGGAGCGTGCCGGACCCGCTGGTCGCGGCAGGGCTCGTCGCCCTGGACGCCGCCTGGCGCAAGACCGCCGGGCCGCAGATGGGCTTCACTGTCGGCCGGTTCGAGCCCGAGGCCACCGGCCGATCGGCGCTCGCCGTGGCGCTCGCGGCCGACGGCACGCCGACCGCGTTCTGCGTGCTGCGCCCGTCCGGTGCCGACGGCGGCTGGATGCTTGACATCATGCGTCGCGAGCGCAACGGCGTGCCCGGCGCGCTCGAGGCGAGCCTCGAAACGGCGATTGCCGGCCTCGCCGCGGCGGGTGTCCGCCGGCTCTCGCTCGGACTGGCCCCGCTCGCGGGCCTCGACCCCGCCTCCCCGAGCCGATCGGAACGCTGGCTGGCCCGCACCGCTCGGCTGGCCCGGCCGATCTACAACACCGACGGCCTGGCGTTCTTCAAGGACAAGTTCGCGCCCGATTGGGAACCTCGCTTCCTCCTCGTTCCGGGGTGGACGTCGCTGTCAACCGCGATCATCGCCCTGCTTCGCCTGCACCTCGGCGGCAGTTGGACGCGCGTCGTCAGATCGGTGGCGTCGGGGTTGGCGCAGGCTCGTTGAACGCAGCAGGCGAGGTGTGCGGAGTCCGCACGAAGCGCGTCGGGCCAGGCCTCAAGGCCACCCGGACCCAAGCCGCCGGCAGCACCAGCGGCCAGAGGCCGGTGAACGCCGCCACCGTCACGGCCCGCACCAGCCGCTGCGGGAGCGCGAAGCGGGGCTGCGAGAGCCGTGCGCCGGGCGCGGGCAAACCGCCCTCGAGCGCGGACCAGGCGAGGATCACGGCCGCTGAGCCGTAGCCGGCGGCGAGTGCCGCCAGGAGCCGCCGCGCTGCCGGGGTCGAGGCCCCTTCCTGGCCACCCGCCCGCCGTGCGTGGCGCCGGGGGGCGGTGAACCGATCCGCGAGCGCCCGAAGCGCGATTCCCACGAAGGCCCACGGCAGCAGCGCGTGCGACGCGTAGCCGACAAGCTCCGCCCGCCGCCGGAGCGGCACACGTGCATCCAGGGCGGCGGGGACTACCAGCCGCAGATCGCGACGAACAGCGCCCTCCGCCCAGCGTAGCCGCTGGGCCAGGAGCGAGCGCAGCTCCAGCACCGGCTGCTCCCAGACCTCGAGGTCGCGGGGGCGGGACACCCCGCGGCCGGCCCCGAGGTACCAGCGCGTCGCCAGTTCGAGATCCTCGCACAGAGCGTCCGCCGGCCACCCTCCAAGCGCCTCGAGCGCGCTGGTCCCGATCACCATGCCGTTGCCGCGAAACTCGGCGGCACCACCCAGCGCGAGCCGGGCTCGCGCGATCCGGTCGTCGACGGCCTGCTCTCCGTCCTGCGCCAACGCGAGCGCCCGCGCCCACCAAGCGTGCACCCCCCGTTCGGCGGGCCGGAGCATCCGCCGCCTCGCCTGCGCCACCCCGTCAGGGCGGGCAGCCGCGCGCGCCCGCTCGACGAAGCCGCAGGTCAGTCGCGCATCGGCGTCCAGCACCACGACCACGCCCGGCAGCACGGACGCCGCGCGAAGGGCGGCCCCCTTCGACCCCGACGGCGCGGCGAGCCGGACTACCGACGCCTCGCGACCGAGGACGTGCGCCTCGATCGCCGCGGCTGCCAGATCTCCGGTCCCGTCGGTGGATCCGTCATCCACCACCGTGAGCGCCATCGGAGACGACCGGGCCGCCGCCACGTCCGCCACGAGCCGCGCGATCACCGGCGCCTCGTCGCGCGCAGGGACGAGGAGCGTGACCGTCGTCGCCTCGAGGCCGCCCCTCGTCGGCAAGGTGTGCGGCTGAGGCTCGCGCGTGACCCCGCCCAGACGGGCCAACAGCACCGCGCATGCCGGCAGTGCAGCCGCCAGGAGCGACACCGCAAGGCTGACCCGGCGCAGGCTCGGCCCGGCGTAGCCCGCCATCGCGGCCGCCAGCGGCAGCAGGACCGCACGCTGGCGCACAGCCCTCGCTGACGTGTGGCCCTGCCCGTGAGGCGGGACGTAATCGAGGGCAGGGTTCGGCACCTGTGGAGCATACGGTGAGAGCGCCGGACCGCGGCAGCGATGGCATCGCCAGCGCCTCCACGCAGACGCAGAAGGTCGGGGCAGCCAACTGCGGCGGAGCCGGCAACTGCCGGCGCCGATCGTTGGCCCGATGCTGCGTCAACCCGGCGTCACCGCGGCCCCACCGATGCTCGCCCGTTCCTCCTTGACGCCCGACCCGCCGGGACGGACGCTGTCCGAGTTCGCGATCGCGCCCAAGCGCCTCCGCCGCCGACTAGCCTGGCCAGCCGGAGGGCCAATGGGACTCGCACGCAGGGGGTCTCTGCCGTGGACCTAACGCCCTATTCGGGCCTGATCACGTTCGTGGTCGTGGTCCTCGTCGTCCTGTTCCTGGCGTGGTTCGTCTGGAAGCTCATCGGCATCCGGATCATCGGGTCCAGCCAGGTCGGCGTCGTCGAGAAGTGGTGGAGCCCGAGGGGATCGCTCAAGGACAAGATCATCGCCGTGAACGGCGAGGCGGGCTTCCAGCCCGATGTCCTCCGCGCGGGCCTGCACCTTCGAACGCCATTCATGTACCGCGTGTACAAGTACCCGCTGGTGACCATCCCGCAGGGGGCCATCGGCTACGTCTTCGCCCGCGACGGCATCGCGCTCGCGCCCCAGCAGACCCTGGGCAAGGTGGTCGGCTGCGACAACTTCCAGGACACGCGCGCATTTCTCGCCGGCGGGGGCCAGAAGGGACCCCAGCGGGCCATCCTCCGCGAGGGCACCTACGCGTTCAACCTCGCCCAGTTCATCGTGCTCACCGAGCAGGGCGCCTTCTACCACCCGCTCGGCGACCGCAGCGAGCAGGCCACCATCCAGTCGATGGGCCAGCAGCTCAACGACGTCGGCGGCTTCGCGCCGGTCGTGATCCGCGACGCCGACGACCTCACGGGGATCGTGACGGTCACCGACGGCCCGTCGCTGCCGACGGGCGACATCATCGCGCCGACCGTCGGCGACAAGGCCGGCCAGCCGGGCTACCACGGCAACTTCCAGGATCCCGAGGCGTTCCTGGCCGCCGGCGGGTTCAGCGGCCGGCAGTAC
>JAKAMV010000265.1 GCA_021812735.1 Chloroflexota bacterium
GCCGGGGGCTGCGCGCCGGGGGCTGCGCGCCGGGGGCTGCGCGCCGGGGGCTGCGCGCCGGGCGGGTGCGCCGGTGACCGGGATGCGGCTCTGCGTTCCCCGACCGGGTCCCGGCCCTCAGCGGGACAGGGCGCGGCGGAGGGACGGGACGGCGTCGGCGAACGCCTCGTGCCAGTGGCGCATCGGCACGCCGGAGGGCAGCGGCGTGGGCTCCAGGACTGCCCACAGCGGCGGCGTCGATGGGCGCTGCCACGTGGAGGCCGGGACCTCGACGACCTCCACCTGGATCGCCAGGGTCCGCAGGACCTCGCGCGCCCAGTCGGCCCGCGAGGCTCGGCCGCCGTTCACCAGGTGGTGGATGGTCACCGAGCCCGGCATCGGCGGCTCGTCGGTCCCCACCAGCTCCACGATCGCCTCGGCGAGGTCGGGGGTGTAGGTGGGCGTGCCGACCTCGTCCCCGGTAACGCGGAGGGGCTCCCCGCCTGCCCTGGCGCGGAGGGCCGCAGCCGCGATCTTGGCCGGGAAGTCGTTGCCCGGCGGTCCGAACAGCCACGCCGTCCGGACGATGGCCAGACGGCCTCGGGATCCCGCGAAGGCGTCGCTCGCCAGGAGCTCGGCCCGGGCCTTCGCCACCCCGTACGGGTTGATGGGGCTCCGCGGATCGTCGGGCCGGTAGCCGCGCCCGTCGGTGCGCCGCCCGTCGAAGACCTCGTTGCTGGAGATGACCACGAGGTCCGTGCCGCGCTGGGCGCAGGCCCGGGCGATCTCGCCCACCGCCGTCCCGTTCCGGCGCATCGCCAGCTCCGGTTCGCGCGCGTTGCCGTCCACGTCAGTCCAGGCGGCCGTGTGGATGACCACCTCGGGGCGCTCGCGGTCGAGCAGGGCGCCGAAGCTGGCCGCGGTCACCGTGTCCAGCTCCAGTTCGGGCTGGTCCCAGCCGACCGGCGGTCGCATGCCCGTGAACGGCGCCTCCTCGAGGGCCTCGACGAGGGCCCGCCCGAGGCGGCCCACGACGCCGACGACCGCGACCCGCACGCTACGCGGCCCCGTCCACCGACTGCCCGGCGGCGAGCCGGTCGCCGTACTGGCGGGCGTAGTAGGCGTCCCAGTCGCCCGACTTCGCGCTCGCCACCCAGTCGGCGTGCTCCCGGTACCACGCGACGGTCGTGGGCAGCCCCGCGTCGAACGCGGTCGAGGGCGTCCAGCCCAGCCGGGCCAGCTTGGCGCCGTCCATCGCGTAGCGCCGGTCATGGCCCGGGCGGTCGGGCACGGTGCGGACGAGCGACCAGTCTCGGCCTGTCGCCGCGAGCAGCCGCGCGATGACCTCGCGGTTCGGGAGCTCCGTCCCGCCGGCGATGTTGTAGGCCTGGCCCGCGACGCCGTGGCGGAGGACGAAGTCGATCCCCGCGGCGTGGTCCGACACGTGGAGCCAGTCGCGGACCTGCATCCCGTCGCCGTACATCGGCAGGGGCCTGCCCTCGAGCGCGTTGGTCGTGAACAGGGGGATCAGCTTCTCGGGATGCTGGAACGGGCCGTAGGTGTTGGAGCCCCGCGTGATGACCGCGTCCAGCCCGTACGTGACGTGATAGGCGCGGACCAGGAGCTCGCCCGCGGCCTTCGCGGCGGCGTACGGGCTGCGCGGGGCGAGGGCATCGGCCTCGACGCTGCGCCCCTCGGCCACCTCGCCGTACACCTCGTCGGTGCTGACCTGGAGGTACCGTGGGGCGTGCGCCCGCTCGCCCCGCGCCGCCCGGTCGGCCTGCCCGCGCACGGCCTCGAGCAGCACGTGGACGCCGATCACGCCCGTCCGGAGGAACGCCTCGGGATCGAGGATGCTGCGGTCCACGTGGGTCTCGGCGGCGACATTGACCACCGCGTCCGCCTCGGCGGCCAGCGGCCCGACGAGCACGGCATCGGCGATGTCCCCCTGGACGAACGTGAATCGGGCGGCTTGCTCCGGATCGGCCTCCACCGACGCCAGGTTGGCGCGGTTGCCGGCGTACGTCAGCTTGTCGAGGACCGTGACGCGCGTGCCGTCGCGGCGGGCGAGCAGCTGGCGGACGAGCTCCGAGCCGATGAAGCCGGCGCCGCCCGTGACGAGCAGCCGGGCGCCGGGTCCGAGGCGGTCGGCGGTGGCGGGGCCGGATCGGTCCGTCACGCGGGGTCCCGGGGGCGCTCGACCGGCTGCGCCAGGCGGCCGGCGAGGTGGTCAGCCTGCGCCAGCTCGGCGGCCCTGAGCAGCGAGGGCACGGTACCTGCGTCCGCCCACTGGCCCGCGTACACGGGCGCGAAGAGGCGGTTCTCGGGGATGTAGTGGTTGAGCACGTCGGTGATCTCGAACTCGCCGCGACCCGACGGCGCCAGGCGCTCGATGACGTCGAACGCGTCGGGGCGCAGGAAGTAGACGCCGATCGGGATGAGGTCGCTCTTGGGCCGCGCAGGCTTCTCCTCGAAGCCCACCACGTGACCGTCCGCATCGAGCTCCGCCACGCCGAAGCGCTCGGGGTCCGGGACGCGGTAGAGGAGGGTGCCCGCGCCCCACGGGCCGTGCTCGAACTGGCGCGCCAGCGGGGCGAGCGGATCGCCGCGCAGGATGTTGTCGCCCAGGACCACGCAGAACGCGTCGCCGCCGATGAAGTCGCGGGCCAGGCCGATCGCATGCGCGATGCCGAGCGCACCCCGCTGGAAGCGGTACGTGAGGTCGAGGCCGAAGTGGCGCCCGTCGCCAAGCAGCTCCACGATGTCGCCGACGCTCTTGCCGCCGACGATCACCATCACCTCGCGGATCCCCATGCCGGCCAGCGTGTCGAGCGGGTAGTAGATCATCGGCCGGTCGTAGATCGGCAGCAGGTGCTTGTTGGTGACGATCGTGAGCGGGAACAGCCGCGTGGCGGTGCCGCCGGCGAGGACGAGGCCCTTCATCGCCGGGGAGCGTACCGCACCGGCCCGGGGCTGCGCGGCACCCGGTGCGCGGCCTGGGCCCCTGCGCTCCGCGAGTCGCGTGGGGCTCGCGCCGGGGGGGTCTTGCGCCCCGCGAGTCGCGTTGGGCTCGCGCCGGGGGGTCTTGCGCCCCGCGAGTCGCGTTAGGCTCCCGCGAGTCGCGTTGGGCTCGCGCCGGGGGGTCTTGCGTCCAGCGACTCAACGGCGCGGTGGCAGCACAGGTGCGTCCGCCGCTGCAGCGAACGTGCGTCGGCGACGCTGTCGCTGGCTCACCAGCGCACGGATGCTTCTCTGGGCGGTCAGCCTGTGCAGGCGTTGCACCGTTGAGTCGCCGGGCGATCCGCCGGGCGCGGGAGCCCGACCCGCAGGCCGCCGGGCGCGGGGCCCGCCGGCCGCTGCACAGCTCGAGCTGCCGGGCGAGCCGCCGGGCGCGGGACCCCGGGCGAGCCGCTGCACAGCTCGAGCCGCCGGGCGCAGCAGAGGCTTGCGCGCACGGTCGGATAAGGCCGAGGTAATCCCGCGCGACGATCCTGTGGGCATGCCGACCAAGGTCACTCGGGCCACCCGGGGCTCGCTCCTGGCTCGCCAGGCCACCACCTCGCTCGGGCGTGAACTGCGCGACGCGCGCCTTGCGGCAGGCCTGTCGCAGCGGACGGCGGCCCGGGCGGCCGGCATCAGCGGCGCGCAGCTGAGCCGTCTGGAGCGCGGCATCATCGCGAAGCCCACCGTCGACCAGCTGGCTCGGATCGCCGTCGTCCTCGGACTCGTCCTCTCGCTCAAGCTCTACCCCTCGGGCTCGGCGGTGCGGGACGCGGGTCAACTCGCGCTGCTCACCAGGCTCGCGGCTCGTCTCGCCGGCACCCTCCGGCTGCGCCGCGAGGTCCCGCTCCCGGTCGCCGGCGACCAGCGTGCCTGGGACGCGAGGGTCGAGGGCCGGGGGGCGGCATGCGCGGTCGAGGCCGAGGTCCACCTGCACGACGCCCAGGAGCTCGCCCGTCGCGTCGCGCTCAAGCTGCGCGACGACCCCAGCGTGGACCGCGTGATCCTCCTCGTCGCCCGGAGCGCCCACAACCGCGCCGTGCTTCGCGAGCACCGCGAGGCCCTGCGGACCCTGTTCCCGCTCGACGGCGCCGCGATCCTGGCGCACCTGCGCCGTGGGGAGGTCCCGCCCACGAGCGGGGTCCTCATGCTCTGAGTCGAGCGGCGTCCTGCTGCGCGAACCACGCGGGCCCGAGTCGAGCGGCGTCCTGCTGCGCGAACCACGCGGGCCCGAGTCGGCGCGGGCGGACGCCGCCGGCGCGGAGGCCGTCTACGGCGCCGGCGTCGGCGTAAAGCAGGGCACCTCGCCCGCCGGCACCGGGCCCGACGTGCCGCACGGGAGGGGCTGCTGGTCGATCGGGGGCAGACCGCCCTGATAGTCGGTGATGACCAGCGCCAGCTCGAACGTGTCGAGGTCGGCGGCGGGCTGGACGAACGCGGTCTGCACGACATCGTTGGCGTCCCGCTGGACGTCGACCACCGAGCCCAGCACCAGACCCTTCGGATACGGGGAGCGGATCCCGCCCGCCAGCTCGAGGCCCGCGGTGAACACCTCCTCGTTGAGCGAGACCGTCACCGAGGCGTCCACGTTCTTCATCGTCAGCACGCCGCCGGCGTCGCCGCCCACCTCGCCGGTTGCCCCCGAGGAGGCCAGCTGGCCGATGACGGTGGACGAGGGGTCGGAGATCAGCGTCACCTTCGCGTAATCGGGGCCGATGTCGCTGATCCGGCCGGCGACGGCGCCGCCGCCGACGATGACGACATCGCCCATCGCGAGCCCGTCGGCAGTGCCCTTGTCGATGGTGACGGTCCGGCTCGACGGGAGCAGCTCGCGGCCGATCACCCGGACCGCCACGGTCTTGTGGTTGAAGCCGCTCTGGAGCTGGAGCAGCGCCGTCAGCTGGTCGTTCTCGGACTTGAGCTGCCCGAGCCGGGTGTTGTCGTTCGCGAGCCGCTGGTTCTCCTCGCGCAGCGCCGCGTTGTCGATGCGCAGCTGGTTGATCTCGCCGATCGACGTGAACACGCTCGAGACACTGGAGGCGAACCCGGCGACGGCACCCTGGGCGGGCCGCAGCGCGAACTGGATGCCGCCCTTGAGCTCGACCACCGCCGGGTTGGACGAGAACGCCATCAGGAGCAGCGTGATCACGACCAGGACCGTGAACACGATCCCGCGGCGGCGGGCTCGGCGGTTGGTCAGCAGCGTGGACATGTCGATGCGCTCCGATGGCCCGCAGGCGGCGCGGCCGGGATCGCGAACCTCAGCGCGGCGGGCGGCTGTAGGTCTCCGCGACGAGCACGCGCTCCATGGTGGGCGACGCGAGCTCCTGGAGGACCACGCCGGTGCCGCGGGCGACGCAGGTGAGGGGGTCGTCGGCCACATGGACCGGCATCTGGGTGGCCTCGGCCACGCGCCGGTCGAGTCCGGCCAGGAGCGCGCCCCCGCCGGCGAGCACGATCCCCTGGTCCATGATGTCCGCCACCAGTTCGGGCGGCGTCTCCTCGATCGTGTCCTTGATGGTGTCCACGATCTGGGCCACGGACACCTCGATCGCGTCGCGGATCTGGTCGGCGCCCACCTCGACGGCCCTCGGCAGCCCCGTCAGCAGGTCGCGGCCCCGGAGCGTGACGCGCTGTGCGTCCCACTCGCCCGGGTAGGCCGACCCGATGGCGATCTTGATGTCCTCGGCCGTCCGCTCGCCGAGGAACAGGTTGTACTCGCGACGGGCGTACGCGACGATGTCCTGGTCCATCTCGTCGCCGCCGATGCGGATCGACCGCGCGACCACGATTCCGCCCAGCGAGAGCACCGCCACCTCGGTGGTGCCGCCGCCGATGTCCACGATCAGCGAGCCCGAAGGCTCCGACACGGGCAGCCCGGCGCCGATCGCGGCGGCCATCGGCTCCTCGATCAGGCGGGCCCAGCGGGCACCCGCGTTGAGGGCCGCGTCGCGGACCGCACGCTTCTCCACCTCGGTCACGCCCGATGGGATCCCGAGCAGCATCCGCGGCCGGGAGATCATCCCGATCCGGTCGTGCACCTTGTGCACGAAGTACTTGATCATCTGCTCGGTGACGTCGAAGTCGCTGATGACGCCGTCGCGCAGGGGCCGGACGGCGACGATCGACGCCGGCGTCCGGCCCACCATCCGCTTCGCCTCGGCGCCGATCGCCAGGACGCGCTTGGTCTTGGCGTCGATCGCCACGACGGACGGCTCCGAGATGACGATGCCCCGATCGCGCACGTGGACGAGGGTGTTCGCCGTGCCGAGGTCGATCCCGATGTCCCGGGAGAAGAGGCCGAGGAGGCGGTCGAGCATGCTGCGCGCGGTTCCTTGCTGCGACGGTCGAGGGCGGGCGCCGACGGGGCGGCCGCGAATCGCGGGATGGTCGTTGCTTCGGGAGCCCGAGCGCGAGAACGGCGCGCGAGCGGGAGTGCAGTATACCCGCGGCCGCGGTCGGGTCCCCTGTTGGTACCAATGGCGCGCGCGGGGGAGTACCCCAGACCCATGTCCGTGGGCCGGCACGGGGCGGACCGCCGCTCAGCGCCAGAGGACCTCCTCGCCGTGCTCGCCCACGAGCGGCGTCCCCTCGAGGTACCGCTGGTAGGCGAACGGCGCGATGTCCACGGACCTCGCCGCCCCGTCGAGGATGAGCTCCGCCATCCCCAGGCCGACCGCCGGCGCGGTCTTGAACCCGGTCCCCGAGTGGCCGCAGTCGAGGAAGAAGCCCTCGGGCCCGGCCGACCCGACTCCGCCCAGGAACGCCCGCTGGTCAGGTGTCAGCCCGTCCTGCCCGGAGTGCGAGGTCCGGAAGTCCCCGTCGATCAGCCCGGGCACGCGACGGACCATCCGCTCGGCCGTGAGCTCCTCGAAGTCGGGCCGCGCGTCGGTCGTGTCGCGGTCGGGCGAGCCGCCGATCTGGCTGTCGTCCTCGAGGCCCACGAGGACCATGTCCGAGCCCTCGGGCCGGAAGTACATCCCGTTGGGGTTGTCGATGACCACCGGGATCGGTCGCGGCACGGACGCCGGCACGCCCAGGTACCCGGTGTCGTGGCGCCAGACGCGGATCGGCAGGTCCATCCCCGCCAGCGCGCCCACGCGCTTCGCCCAGGCGCCGGCCGCGTTGACGACGACCGGCGCGTCGAAGGCGCCCTTGGCCGTCGTGACGCCGGTGACCCGGCCGCCCGCCTGGTGGATCGCGGTGACCTCGGCGCCCTGGACCAGCCGCGCACCCCGCTCCTTGGCCGCCGCGATCAGGCTGCCGGCCGTCATCGACGGGTCGGCGTACCCGCTGTCGGGCTCGTACGCCGCCACCTCGTCGCCGACCGCCAGGCCTGGCGCGATCCGGCGGATCTCGTCTGCGTCCACGATGGACGAGTCCACGCCCAGCGCCCGGTGCGCCGCGCTGTTGGCCGCCAGCCGTGCCCGGTTCGCGCCCGGCTCGAGCCACAGGAATCCCGTCACGGTGAACCCGCACTCACCGCCCACGCGCTCGCGCCAGTTGCGGAACCAGTCCTGTGCGGCCCACGCGAGCCGCGCCTCGGCCAGCAGCTCGTAGTGGACGCGCACGAGCCCCGACGAGCGGCCGGTCGCGCCCGCCGCGACGACCGAGCGCTCCGCGACGATGACGCGCGCGCCCCGCGCGGCGAGGTGGAAGGCGAGGCTGGCGCCCTGCACCCCCGCCCCGATGACGATGACGTCCGCCGTGTCGGCCATGTGCGCTCGAACCTCCTGCAGGGAGCCAGTATCGTGGAACTCGCTGCGCCCGCGACCGTCTGTCCCTGGGTTGGCCAGCCAGAGGTGCGCGTCGGCCCGCTCTCGCGGCGACTACCGACACCGTCCCAGTACTTTCACCGCAGGGACCGCCGTGGGCCGGCCGGCGTACGGTCGGGTTCCTGATGTCCTCAGTGCCCACCGCCAGATGACCGTACCAGCGGACGGCGCCCCCAACCCGGATCCCGGACGGTTGCTCGATGGCCTGGCCGCGTTGGCAGGCGCGGTCGCGTCGGCGCCGGACCTTCGGTCGATCTACCGCGCGCTCCTCGGGTACGCCACGACGTGCACGCCGACGAACGGGATCTTCGTCTCCCTCTATGACCCCGACCGCCAGCAGCGGGTGTGCGTCTACGCTGGCGGGGACGATCTTGAGGACGACATCTCGGCGCTTCCGCCGATGCCGATGAACGACAACCCCCAGAGCCGCGCGATCACGACCGGAGAGCCGGTCGTCACCCACGACCTCCAGGCGGCGCTCGCCGGCAAGCCCGTCATCAACCTCAGGGTGGACATCGACCCGCGACTGCCCCAGTCGTCGCTGGCGGTCCCGATGGTGGTCCTCGGCCGGATGATCGGCGTCTTCGAGGTCCAGAGCCTCGAGCCCGCTGCGTACGCCGAGGAGCACGTCGTGGCGATGCGGATGGCCGCCAACCTCGCCGCTCTCGCCACCGAGCGCGTCCTGATAGCGGACCGGCGCGCTCCGGACGGGAGCGCCGAGCGAGACGAGATCCGCTCGATCATCGCGAGCCGCGCGTTCACGACCGTGTTCCAGCCGATCGTGGAACTGGAGAGTCGGGCGACGATCGGCTTCGAGGCCCTGACCCGCTTCGCCGACGGCACCGCGCCGGACGTCCGCTTCGCCCAGGCGAGCGCCGCCGGCGTTGGCCTCGAGCTCGAGGTGGCCACGCTCGAGGCGGCCTTCCGGGCGTCGGAGCCCCTGCCCGCCAACGCCCTCCTCAACGTGAACGTGTCACCAGAACTCGTCCTCGCCGGGGAGCCGCTCGGGTCGATGCTCCGCCGGTGGAGCTGGCAGACGATCCTCGAGTTGACCGAGCACGACGCGATCGACGACTACGAGGTGCTCCGGGCCGCGATCCGGCCACTCAGACCTAACGTGCGGCTCGCGATCGACGATGCCGGCGCCGGCTTCGCCAGCTTCCGCCACATCCTCGAGCTCGCTCCCGATTTCGTGAAGCTCGACCGCGCGATCATCGCCGGTCTCGATGCCGACCCGGCACGTCAGGCGCTGGTCGCCGGCATGCGCCACTTCGCGGTCACGACTGGTTGTCAGCTCATCGCCGAGGGAATCGAGACCGCCGCGGAGCTCGACGCGCTCCGCTCGCTCGGCGTGTCGCTCGGCCAGGGCTACTACCTGGGGCGACCCGCGGCGCCGGACTGGTCGCTGCGCCTCGCATGATGCACCGCGCGTTGCCGATCCCGAGGCCGGGAAGCCTGTCGCGTGCGCCGACCGGCATCTCGGTGGGCCGCCCCGCACCTGTGATCGTGGAGCGCACCGCGGGGAGCGTTGACGCGCGACCGTTTGCCCCGGGTCGCCATCGGGTCGCATCGAGCCACTGGCGAGACCGACCCGCGCAGAGCGAAGGCTGTCGGACGCGACCGCGTGTTGCTCTGCTGGTCGTCCCACTGCTCCTCGTCTCGCTCCTGCCTGCCGCTGCAGCCGCGGCGCCGCTGTCAGGTGCGCTTCCGCTGCCCGCCGCTGCGACGTCTTGAGGAACTCTTGAGGCGATCCCGACGGAGCGCTTGAGCCGGTGCCGCCATCCTCGTCGCATGGAGCCCGACGCGGGCTCAGGCAACGGAGATGACGACGATGATGGGATACGGTGCCGGGCTCGGGTTCGGCTTCGGGGGCGGCGGGCTACTCGTCGCGCTCGGCTGCATCGCGGTCCTGGTGGGGCTGGTGCTGCTCGCGGTTTGGGCGATCGGCCGGTCGGGCCAGGGCGCGGCGTCCGCGACAGCGGCCACGGGCGCACCGGCCATGGGTACGCCGACCGCCCCGGCACAGCCCGACGCGATGGAGGTGCTCCGACTGCGGCTCGCCCGGGGCGAGATCACCGTGGACGAGTTCACCGCGGCCAGGCAGGCCCTGGAGGCCGGGCGATGAGCGCGCGGCTGGGGATCGCCGGGGCGGGGCTCGTCCTGGCCGGGGCGGTGATGATCGGCGCGGGGGCCGTCGTCGTCGGCGGGCCCGATGCGTTCGGACCGGCCACCGCGCCGCACGGCTACGGGATGATGGGCGGTTACGGCGGCTACGGGATGATGGGCGGCGTCGGCATCACCGGAACGTCCTCGCCGGGGCCGGGCGAGGACGGCTTCGTCGCCGGCACGCAGGCGAGCCCTCGCGTGGTCCAGGTCATCGCCGGCCCCGGCTACACCTTCACGCCGTCGGCGATCACGGTGCAGAAGGGCGAGACGGTCACGTTCGAGGTCACCGCCATGGGCCCGCTCGCCCACGAATTCATGGTGGGGCCCGCGGACGCGGTCGCCGCCGACCGGGGCGGAACACCCGAGGTCGCCGACATCGGGATGATGCAGACGAAGGCCGTGACGTACACGTTCGACGGTTCGGGGCCCTACGCCTTCGCCTGCCACGCGCCCGGCCACTACGAGGCCGGCATGAGGGGGGCGATCACGGTCGTCGGCTGACGATTACGATCCGCGCATGACCCTGCACGACCGCCCGCCGCGCGTCCTGGTCGTGGACGACGAACCGCCGATCCGCGCGGTCGTGCG
>JAKAMV010000266.1 GCA_021812735.1 Chloroflexota bacterium
GAGCGCCGCGCCGCCGCGGCGGCCGCCCTGCGCACCCGGCTCGACCTGCGCGACGACGCCGGCGCCCCGTTCGACGCCGTCCTCGCCGACCTGCTCGGCGCGGCCGGGGAGCCCGGGGGCCGGGCGGGGCAGGACTGATCCCGAGCGCTACGGGATGCGCGTGTCCGAAGGCGCTCGATGGTTCAGCCGGCGCGCTGGACGGGCCTGTACCTGGCGCCACCGGAGACGACCGCGCCCCGGTGCCCGCTGAGCGGGCGCGGCGTAACCTCTGCCCGCCCGGCGGGCACCTCGGCGCACGACGCCGGCCCGGCTCGGGGCGGGAGCTCCGCTCCATGCATCGGGCTGACCGCCTCGCGGGCGCAGGTGCCGCAATGCCCGGCCAGCGGGCAGTCGTGTCGGCCCCGCGCGGCCCCCGCTGACCGGCCGGCGTGCGCCACTTCGTGGCCCGATGATGGTCGTGCGGCAGCCCATGCCGTACACTCCGCCCGTCAGGCGCTGCCAGAACCCGCACGCCGCCCGCACGCGCCCGCCGTGCGGCACGTCACACGAACCACCACAAGGGTCGCCGTCCTCGCATGTTCGACAGCCTCAGCGATCGCCTCCGCAAGACCCTCGCCGGGCTCACCGGTCGGGGCCGCGTGTCCGAGGCCGACGTCGACGCGGCGATGCGCGAGGTCCGCCTGGCGCTGCTTGAGGCGGACGTGAACTTCAAGGTCGTCAAGGAGTTCGTGGCGCGCGTTCGCGAGCGGGCCGTGGGCGCGGACATCCTCGAGAGCCTCACGGCCGGCCAGCAGGTCGTCAAGATCGTCAACGAGGAGCTGACCGCACTGCTCTCGGCGGGCGACCGGACCTTCCGCCTGGTCGGCAACCCGGCGGTCGTGGCGCTCGTGGGCCTCCAGGGCTCGGGCAAGACCACGAGCGCGGCCAAGCTCGCCAAGCACGTCGTGAAGCTGGGCCGCCATCCGCTCCTGATTGCGGCCGATCCGTACCGGCCCGCCGCCGCCGACCAGCTCGAGGCGCTCGGCAAGAGCCTTGGCATCGCCGTCTACCGGGCGCTGGCCGGCACCCCCACCGTGGACATCGCCCGTGACGGCATCGCGCACGCGAAGCGGATCGGTCGGGACGTCGTGATCATCGACACCGCCGGCCGGCTCACCATCGACGACGCTCTGATGGCCGAGATCCGCGTGATCGAGGAGGCGACCAGGCCGATCGAGACGCTCCTGGTTGTCGATGCGATGACCGGCCAGGAGGCGGTCAACGTCGCCCAGGGCTTCGCGGGCGCGGTGAGGCTCACCGGCCTGATCATGACCAAGATCGATGGCGATGCAAGGGGCGGCGCGGCACTCTCGATCGGCGCGGTCACCGGCATCCCCGTCAAGTTCCTGGGCACCGGCGAGAAGACCGACGCCCTCGAGGTGTTCCATCCGGATCGCCTGGCCGGCCGGATCCTGGGCATGGGCGACATCCTCACGCTCGTCGAGCGCGCGCAGGAGGCGTTCGACGAGAAGCAGGCGGCCAAGCTTGAGGAGAGGGTCCGGAAGGCCACCTTCACGCTCGAGGACATGCTGGACTCGATGCAGCAGATGACGAAGATGGGCCCCGTGGGCCAGCTGGTGTCCATGATCCCGGGCCTCGGCGGGATGGCCAAGGACGCTCAGGCAGCGGTCGACCGCGGGGACTTGCGGCGCACCGAGGCGATCATCCTGTCCATGACGAAGCGGGAGCGACGGGACCCGTCGGTCCTGAATGCGTCCCGTCGGCGCCGGATCGCCAAGGGTTCGGGCACCTCGCTGCCCGATGTGAACCGGCTCGTGAAGCAGTTCTCCGAGATGCAGAAGCTGATGAAGCAGCTGCAGGGCCCCGGCGGGCGCCGTGCCGCCATGGGCCAGATGCTCGGGCGTCGCTGACGCCGTCTGGAGGGGACGATGACGAACCAGGACCCGACTCAGGCGTTCGAGGCGCAGCCGCCGGCGCCCGAGCCGCCCGCGCCCGCTGCCGCGCCCTATGCCCCACCGCCCGCGCCGTTGGCGAGCGCCTGGACGCCGCCGGGCGACCAATACGGCGCGCCGGTTCCGCCCTCGGGTGCCGACGTCCCGATCGCGCCGGTCGGCCCGCGGCCCAGGCGCCACAACCCGCTGCGCTGGATCGTGGCGGTCCTCGTCGTGGCCGTCGTGGTCGCGGGGGGCCTGGGTGCGACACTGCTGCTCACCTCGTCGACCAGCGGCACCTCGACGGTGCTGGGCTATGTCCCGGCGGACGCCATCGCGTACGGCGAGGTCCGCCTCGACCTGCCCGGCAGCCAGCGCGCCGAGGTGGCCAAGTCCCTCTCGGCGTTCCCGGGCTTTGCGGACCAGGCGTCCCTCGACACGAAGCTCGGGGAGCTGTACGACCGGATCATCAAGGCCGCGACGAACGACAAGCACGATTACCAGACCGAGATCGCGCCCTGGTTCGACGGGCAGCTGGCGATGGCCATCGGGCCGACCGGCCAGACAGTCCTCGCCTCGGCCGGCGGCAGCCCGGCGCCGAGCCCGACGATCAGCCCGACCGCCGGACTGCCGGCGTGCACGGGAGGCGAGACCCCCATGCCGTCCGCGTCGCCGGTTGCCGAGGGCTTCGGCATGGTGTCGATGAACACGCGCGAGCTCGTTCTCGCCAGCGTCAAGGACGCCGCCAAGGCCGGAGCCTGGGTTGCGTCGATCCTCGGCGAGCAGGGCGTCACGACGTCGGACCGCACCTGCGACGGCGTGGTCGTCCACGTCATCGCCAGTTCGTCCTCGCATCTCCTCGTGCCGGACCCGGGCTGGGCCGTCCTCGGCGGCAAGGTCCTCGTCGCGGGCGACCTCGACTCCATCCGCCTGGCCATCGCCACCAAGGGGGCGGGTGGCCTCAGCACCACGCCTGACTTCCAGAAGGCCGTGGCCGCGCTTCCGGGCGACCACATCGGCTTCATGTACGAGGCCATCGCCGCGACCTACGCCGCGCAGCTCGACTCCATCTCGGCGCGCGACACCGACGGCACCCTGACCGCGCTGTACAAGGCCCTCTCGGGCATCTTGCCGAGTTGGATCGCGGGCGACCTCAAGGCCGCCAACGGCAACTTGGTGATCGACACAGCGGAGCCCGCCACCGATGGGCAGTCCACGACCAACCGGACGTCGGACCTTGCGGGGCTCGCCCCGTCGAGCACGATCGCGCTGGTGGACGTCCGCGATCTCGGCAAGACCCTGGGCGCCCTCAAGGACAAGCTCGCCGCGGACCCCAAGCTCGAGACGTACGTCAAGCAGTTCGACACGGCGCTCGGCCTGGCCGGCGGCTTCGCCGGCACCATCGGCTGGATCGGCGACGCGGGGGTCGCGATCACCCGCGACGGCTCGAATGTCTCGGGCGGCGTCATCATCCGGCCCGACGACGCCAGCGCGGCGGGCCGCCTGTTCACGCAGCTCCGCAGTCTCGCCGACCTCTCCGGCGCCGGCTCGGGGATCTCGATCAACGACGAGCAGTACAAGGGTGCGACGATCACGAGCGTCGACCTCTCTGGCCTCGCCCCGCTGCTCGAGTCCCAGGCGGGATCGGGGCTGGGCGGCATGTCCGTCCCGGGCAACCTCAAGTTCGTCTACGCCGCCACGGACAAGGTCGTCGTCCTCACCCTGGACTCCGCCTTCGCGAAGGCCGTCATCGACGCCTCGCAGGGCGGCGGCTCCCTGGCCGGCAGCGCGCGGTTCAGCGCGCTCGTCAGCCTCGCGGGCGACAAGTCGACTGGGCTGGTCTGGCTTGACGTGGCCGCACTGCGAGAGCTGGTCGAGGGCGCCATGCCCCCCGACCAGAAGGCGAAGTACGAGTCCGACGTCAAACCCTACCTTCTGCCGATCGACGCGCTCGTCAGCTCCAGCGTCGCCGACAACGGGCTGAACCGGGGCACGATGATCCTGTCCATCAAGCACTAGTGGCTCCAGCCGAGGCCCCGCCGCCGGCTGGTCCGCCCAAGGTTCGCACCACAAGGAGTACCGCACCCACATGGCAGTCCGCATCCGCCTCACCCGCGTCGGGGCGACCAAGCAGCCGACCTACCGCCTCGTCGTGGCGGACGCCCGCTCCGCCCGCGACGGCCGCGCGATCGACACGATCGGCCACTACAACCCGCGCAGCGAGCCGATCGAGCTCGTGATCGACGAGGCCAAGGCCAAGGACTGGCTGGCGAAGGGGGCCCAGCCCTCGGACACCGTCAAGCGCCTGCTCAAGCAGGCCGGCCTCACGCCGAGCGGCAAGTAGGTCGACGATGGCCGCCGCAGACCTGGTCGAGTACGTCGCGAAGTCCCTCGTCGACGATGTGGACGCCGTGCGCGTGGACGTCGTCAACGCCGAGGACGGCACCATCATCGAATTGCACGTGGCCGAGTCCGACATGGGCAAGGTCATCGGCCGCAACGGCAGCGTCGCCAAGGCGCTCCGGACCCTGCTCAAGGTGACGTCCGCCCGCACGGGCGAGCCGGTCAGCCTCGAGATCGTCTGAGGGGGCCTTGGCTCCCCGAGCGGCGTCACGCGGCAGCGGGCTGTCGCCGCGAGGCGCCGGGCTGTCGCCCCGTGCGGGAGCGGACGCGCCGCGAAGCGCCATCCCGCCGCGCCTGGTGGTCGCGCTCGTTCGCGGGTTCCGCGGGCTGCGCGGCCACGTGCGGGTCGAGCTGCTCACCGACCGCCCGGAGGCCCGGTTCGCGGTCGGCGGGCATCTGTTCCCCGAGGGGACGGACGAGCGCCTGACGATCGCCGAGGCGGAGCCGGTCGCCGACGGCCCGGGCTGGTGGCTGCGCTTCCGCGAGATCGGCGACCGCACGCTCGCGGAGGAGCGGCTGCGCAACCGCTACCTCGAGTCCGAGCAGCTCGACGAGCCGCGCGAGGGGGGCCGCTGGCTCTGGCATGAGCTCCGGGGCGTCGCGGTCGCCTCCGGCACTGGCGAAGCGCTGGGCGAGATCGTCGACGTCTACCGCGCCGGCGGCGCCGAGGTGTTCGTTGTGCGGGGTCCGCGGGGCGAGCTGGACGTGCCCGGCGTGCGCGGGATCGTGGTCGAACTCTCGCCCGAGCGGGGGGTCATGGTGGTGGATCTCGAGCGCCTCGCGCTGGACGCGCGCCCGGTGGACGACGAGGAGTACGTGCGCCCGCGCGACCGCCGGCCGCACAAGCAGCCGAGGCGACGGCCGGTGGCCGCGGGGCCGAAGCCCGCAGCCGCAGAGCCTGCACAGCCCGGGACGGGTGCCGGCCCCGCCCGCGACGCCTGATGCCGCTCGAGATCGACGTCCTCTCGCTCTTCCCGCCCATGGTCGAAGGGCCGCTGGCGGAGAGCATCCCGGCGCGCATCCAGGAGCACGGCATCGCGACCATCCGCGTCCACGACCTCCGGCGCTGGGGCCTGGGGCGCCACAGGAACGTCGACGACTATACCTACGGCGGGGGGGCGGGGATGGTCCTCCGCGTCGACGTGGTGGCTGCGGCGCTGGCCGAGCTCCGGCGTCCGGACACCACCGTGGTCCTGCTCGACCCGGCCGGCGCGGTCTTCCGCCAGGCGGTGGCCCGCGAGCTGGCGGAGGCATCCCACCTGGTCCTCCTGTGCCCGCGCTACGAGGGCGTCGACGAGCGGGTGCGTGCGATGTGCGACCGCGAGATCTCGATCGGGGACTTCGTGCTGACCGGCGGCGAGCTGGCGGCCCTGGTGGTCATCGACGCGGTGATCCGTCTGCTGCCGGACGCCATCGACGAGGCGTCCACGTCCGAGGAGTCCTTCTCGGCTGGCCTTCTGGAGTACCCGCAGTACACGCGTCCAGCGGAGTTCGAGGGCGTCGGCGTCCCGCCCGTGCTCGTCTCCGGCCACCATGAGCAGGTGCGGCGGTGGCGCCTTCGCGAATCGCTGCGCCGGACGCTGGAGCGGCGCCCGGACCTGCTCGACGGGCGCCAGCTGACCAGGGAAGAGGCGACGCTGCTGGCCGAGGTGCGCGCAGATCCCGACTCGGACGCCTCCTGAGCCGACCTGGAGCAACTCCGCCCGGGCCGTGTTCGCCTCCGTGTTCGCCTCCCGGCCCCGGGCCGGCCACCGCCGACGTGGGACCCACGGCGAGTGCGGTGGGCGGGCGGCTGGCGCCCCGGCGCCTGACAGGCTGGCGGCAAGGCGCCTGACACCGGAGCCGGAGCGTGCTATCCTCCGCCGTCGGCCATGCCCTCTGCGGCGCGCCGCCCCTCGCAATCGAGACCCGCAGCCGCCGCTGCCGACGACCGAACAAGGACTGCTCAACCGTGAACGTGCTCAACGAGATCGTGGCCGACCAGCTGCGGACCGACCTGCCCGTCATCGTGCCCGGCGACACCGTCAAAGTGTCCGCGAAGGTCGTCGAGGGCAACCGCGAGCGCATCCAGGTCTTCGAGGGCCTCGTGATGCGGGTGCGCAACTCGGGCATCGCCAGCACGATCACCGTGCGGCGCATTGCGTCGGGCGTGGGCGTGGAGCGGACGTTCAAGCTCCACAGCCCGCGCATCGAGAAGATCGAGGTCGTGCGCCACGGCGAGGTCCGCCGCGCCAAGCTCTACTTCCTGCGCAACCGCGTCGGCAAGGCCGCGACCACGCTCCGCGAGCGCCGCTGAGCGAGGCCGGCTGCCGGGTCCAGCGCCCGGCTCGCCGAACGCGGCGACCCCCGGCCCAGCCGGGGGTCGTTCGATTCCGGGGCGCTTGGGCGGCTCGCGTCCACGGAGCGGTGGGTCGGCTTGCGCGTCTTCCGGCCGGACCGCGTCGGCGGACCCAGGGTTTGGGGCTCCTTCTCAGCGCGAAGCCACCGTGGACGAACTCGACAGGGCGCCGCGGCCAGGCCCAATCGAGTGCTAGAGCTCCACCGACCCCCTGACGACGGTGACGGTCCGCCCGCCCACGAACACGCGCCCGTCGTCCGCCTGCGTGATCTCGATGCGCCCCGCCCGGCCGACCGCCAGTCCTTGCGTCGCCACGTAGGGGGCCCTGATCCGCCCCGTCTCGATCAGCCAGCCCGCCACCGAAGCGTTGAGACTGCCCGTGACGGGGTCCTCCACCGTGAACCCGTTCTGCGGGTAGAGGGCGCGCAGCTCGATCGCCACGGGGGAGCCCTCCGGGTAGAAGCCCACCAGGCCGACATCCAGCGGCACGGCACCGGGCTGCACGGCGAGCACGGCAGCGGCGTCGCGCAGGAGCAGGGCCACCCAGCCGGGACCGTTGTCCGCCCAGGCCGCGTCCACGATGTCCGCGCGGGCGATGTTGAGACCGGCGGCGATCGCCGCCAAGTCGGCCTCGTCCACTGGTCCAGAGCGGCGGAGCGGGGGAGCGGCGAACGCGAGCCCTTCGCCCGACCGTCTGATCTCCACGGACCCGGCTGGGCAAGACTGCACGACCCGGTCGTGCTCCTTGGGCCGCCCGCCCGACTCGAGCCAGGCGTGGCACGTGCCGAGCGTGGGGTGGCCTGCGAAGGGCAGCTCGGAGTCAGGGGTGAAGATGCGGACGGCGTAGTCGGCGGCGGGATCGTCAACCGGCACGATGAACGTCGTCTCGGAGAGGTTGGTCCAGCGTGCGAACCGCTGCATCTCCGAGGCTGCGAGCCCAGACGCGTCCAGCACCACCGCGAGCGGGTTGCCCAGTCCGGGCCCCGTCGTGAACACATCGACTTGGGCGAAGGGTCGCTGCATGCTCTTGAGTGTGCCGCCGATCTCCTCGCGGCGCTACGCTACGGACCCGATGGCCGCGATCGTCCCCACCCTCCGATTCGAGCGCCCGCTGTGGCGGGCCGGCCTCGCACGTGTCGCCGGTGTCGACGAGGTGGGCGTGGCGCCGACCTGCGGGGCCGTTGTGGCGGCCGCAGTGATCATGCCGTCCAACTGCCGGCGCATCCCCGGCGTGCGGGACTCCAAGACACTCTCCTGGGCCCAGCGCGAGCGCCTCGCGCCGATCATCCGGCGCCGGGCCATTGCCGTCGGCGTGGGCGCCGCGTCCGTGGCCGACATCGACCGCCTCAACATCTACCACGCCACCCACCTCGCGATGCGCCGCGCGGTCGCGCGCCTCGGGGGCCACGACCACGTGCTGGTGGACGGCCTGCGCATCGCTGGCTTCGAGGAGCAGGTCGGTCCCTACACCGCGATCGTCGACGGGGATGCGCAGGTCTACTCGATCGCGTGCGCCTCGGTGATCGCCAAGACCGTCCGTGATCGGATGATGCACAACCTGGCGCTGCGCTACCCGCAGTACGGCTGGGAGCGGAACGCCGGATACGCCACGCTCGAGCACCGCGCGGCGATCCGGGCCCACGGCCTGACGCCGCACCACCGCAGGAGCTGGCAGGCGATCCAGGTGCTCCTGGCGGGCGATCAGCTGGCCCTGTTCGGCGAGGTATCGGAGGGCTCCGGCGGCGCCGGGCCGAGGGTCTCGCCCGATGCCGACGCTGATCTGGTCGAGGCCGCCCTCGAACTCGACCTGGAGTCGGCGCCGTTCACGACCGACACCTGATCGTCATCGGACGGCACGTGCTTCGCCGGCGCGGCCGGGGCGAATCGCGACGTCTGCCGCGCAAGGCGCGGCTAAGCCGCGGCCAAGGCGCGGATGATTGGCCCGGAGCAGGCTCTGGGCATGGAACGTGCACGCTCAACGCGGGCGCAGTGCATCGGCGATGACGGCGAGCGCATGGCGGCGGAGCGGCTCGCGGCCATGGGCTGGCAGATCATCGCCCGCAACCTCCGGATCGGCCGCGCCGAGGTGGACCTGCTCGCGGTGGACCCGTCGGACCCGCCGTCGCTGGTCGTGGTCGAGGTTCGCCGCCGCAGCCGCCGCGACTTCGGGCTGGCCGAGGAGACCGTCGACTGGCGCAAGCGCGCCGCGCTTCGTCGCACGGCCGGTGAGCTCGCGGCGCGCCGGGCACTCCCGGACGGACGACGGCTGCCGTCGCTGCCGGTGCGGGTGGACCTGATCGCGATCGACCGGGATCCCGACGGCCGGACGTCGCTGCGGCACCACCGGGGCATCGACACCTAGGAGCGTGCGCGACGCCAGGCGGGAACGCTCGAGCAGGCCTGCGCCGGTGCAGACGAGCGTGTCGCTCCTCCGCCTGGGTCGTCGCCCGGTGGGCCGAGTGCCGTTCCAGCCCTGCGGCTGATGTGGTCGGGTGGCGCGGAAGAGCTTGCCCAGGTTGTGCACGGCGCAGACGAGGTGCCACTCGCCGTCCACCTTGGCCCGGCCGCGCAGGTGGAAGCGGCGGAAGCCCCGGGCCTCCTTGATCTGGCCGAAGCCGGGCTCGACGATCGCCTTGCGCCTGGCGTACTCGGCGCGCCCCTGCTTCGTGCGCAGCCTGCGCGCCATGCGCCCGGCCCGGTTGAGAGAGGCCGGGATGCGGCCCCGGGGAGCGGAGGGGGCCGGGGTGCCGTGCTTGTCGCGGCGGATGGCGATGCACGCGTCGATGCCCCGGGCCTCGAGATGGGTGAGGTTCTCGTCGGAGGCGTAGCCCGCGTCGGCGAGGAGCTTCGCTGGCCGCCGCCCCGTGTTCGCCTCGACCTAGTCGACCACCTCGGGTAGGGCCCCCGTGTCGGTGGCCGAGGCAGCGAGGCTGGTGGCCACGATGACCTGGTGGGCCTCGTCCACGGCGGCCTGCGCGCTGTAGCCGTAGATGAAGCCGTCGGGCTTGCTCAACATGATCCGGCTGTCGGGATCAGTGAAGCTGCGCTGGGCCTTCGCCTCGGGCAGTGCGGCAGGATCGCCGGTCCGCTCTTTGGCCTCCTGTTCGAGGGCCGCCTTGGCCGCGCGGATCCTGGCCAGGCGGGTCTCCCGGCGGCGCAGCTCAGCGGGCGGCTCGTCGCCCCGGGCCTCGCCGCAGCGGGCGTCTTCCGCCTGGTCCGCCGCCTCGGCCGCCTCGAGGAGCGCCTGCACCTCGGCGGCGAGCTGGGCCTCCCGCTCCACCATGCGGAAGTAGCTCATCGCCTTGTGCTTCGAGGCGTTGGCCTTCAGCTTGGTGCCGTCGAGGGCGATCCGCCCGAGCCGCACCAGGCCCGCCGCCTGGCAGAGCGCGAGCACGTCGAGGAAGAGGGCCCGAAAGGCGGGGAGGTGCCGCCGGCGGAACTCGGCGATCGTCTTGTGGTCGGGACGGGCCAGCCCCGCGAGGAACATGAAGTTGACGTCGCAGGCCAACCGCTCCTCGATCCGCCGCGAGCTCATCACGCCTGTGGCGTAGCCGTAGAGGAGCACCTTCAGCATCATCCGGGGATGGTAGGGGGGGCATCCCCCGGGGCTCCTCGTGGGCCGCTAGGAAGACCTGAAGGTCGAGCTCGTCAACGAGGTCCGAGACGAACGCCGCCAGGCCGTCGGGGTCGACCCAGTCGTGCAGGCTGGGCGGCATGAGCAGGAGGCTGTCCTGG
>JAKAMV010000267.1 GCA_021812735.1 Chloroflexota bacterium
GGCGAGGGCCTCGAGCTCGCGCAGGGTCTCGATCTCGGCGCGCAGTTCGGTGATCGTGCGGGCCGCGGTGGCGAGATCGACCGCGTGCTCCTCGGTGTCCTCGGTCTCGGCGGCGGTCGCGTCGTCGGCGTCGTAGTCGTCGCGCTCCTCGCCCCCCTCGGAGAGCTCGCGCACGGTAGCGAGGCTGACGCGCTCGAGTTCCGGCTGGCGGAGGCGCGCCTCGGCGCCCTGGCGCAGCTGCTCGGTCTCGGCGAGCGTGCGCTCGAGGCGCTCGCGGCGGCGGCGCAGACTCTGGTAGATCGCCTCGGGCGAGGACGCCAGGCGCCGCTGCAGGACGGTCAGGGCGAAGCCGACGATGGTGCCGCGGCGGCCCTCCCCTTCCGACTTCAGGCGCTCGGCGCGGTTCATCTCCTCGCGCACGTAGGTGGTGACGCGCTCGTAGAGGTTCGCCTCGGGGTCCGAGAGCTCGTAGGGGACGACGTAGGCGAAGCGGGGCGGGAAGAGGGGCCGCCCATCGAACTTGACGAGCTGCTCTTTGACCAGGCGGCGCATGAGATCGTCGGTCGAGGGGGCCGGCGGCGCGACCCCGGCCCCGTTGCGCCGATGGCCGGCAAACCGGTCGGGGTCGAGCAGGCTCATGAACAGCTCGAAGTCGGCCTCCTTGCCATTGTGGGGCGTGGCCGTCAGGAGCAGCAGGTTGCGGGTGTGGGGGCGGACCCGCTCGGCGAGCTTGCGGCGCTTGGTCTCCTTGACCTCGTCGCCGAAGAGGGTGGCCGAGAGCTTGTGCGCCTCGTCGAACACGACGAGGTCCCAGTCGGGCGCGTTCTCGAGCACCAGCTGGAGGTCCTCGTCGCGGGCGAGCCGGTCGAGCCGCGCGATGAGGAGGTCGTGTTCGCCGAAGGGGTTGCCGGTCGCGGCGCCCTCGATCGACTCGTTCGTCAGCAGATCGAAGCGCAGGTGGAACTTCTCGGCGAGCTCGCTCTGCCACTGCTCGACGAGCGAGCCCGGCACGACGATGAGGCAGCGGCGCAGCTCGGCGCGCACGAGGAGCTCACGGATGTAGAGCCCGGTCATGATGGTTTTCCCGGCACCGGGGTCGTCGGCCAGCAGGAAGCTCAGCGGCTGGCGGCCCAGCATCTCCTGGTAGACCGCGGTGATCTGGTGGGGCAAGGGTTCGACCAGGCTCGTGCTGACCGCCACGTACGGGTCGAAGAGGTAAGCGAGGCTGATGCGCTTCGCCTCCGACGCGAGGCGGAAGGCGTCGCCGTCCCCGTCGAACGACCAAGGGCGACCTTCCTCGACGAGGGTCAGGCGGGGCTCGTCCTCGCGAAAGAGGAGCTTCTCGGCGACGGCCCCGTCGGCCGCCCGATAGGTCAGGGTGACGACCTCGGAGCCGTGCCATTCGAGGTTGACGACCGTGACGGATGCGTCGGGCAGCACCCCTGCCACGAGCGCGCCGGCAGTCAGATCCTCGAGGCGAGCGATGTCGTGCCTCCTCACGGGCGTCGGCCACACGCGCCCTCCGTGCTGCCGCCTGCCCGTTCCTGTCGTGGTCAAGCTCCACCATACACGCTCGCGTGCCAGCTCGGGTGGCACGGTGAGCGGCTGGGCAGCACTGTCACGTCGTTCCCATCGTCACGGTCCACGGCGCAAGGCTGCAGGTCCCCGCCTCGTCTCCCCTTCCCAGGCGGGCCAGTGACGAGGGATTCCGTGGCGTGGCGGCACTCGGAACGTCGCATGGACCGCGCCCGAGGAGACGGTGAGCAGCCTCACCGCGCCCAGTCGCATTGGCGTCTATCACCCGATCGTCCGGTGCGATCAGGGTCCCATGAGATGCCCACAACTAAACGCGGCGCCATATCGACAGGACACGGCCCTCCCGACACGCTTCTGGGCATCGCGCCGACACCAGTCGGACGCACCACCCACGGAGGGACGCACGCATGGCAGGACGGGTCGACACCACCAGGCTGGGGGACCGGCTGGGGGTCGGGTGCGAGTACGACGCGACGCTGGTCGCCGAGGTCCGGAGCCCCCAAGGGGCACTGTGGCACCCAGGGGCGCGGCGCTGGACCGCCGATCTGACTCCGGTGGTGCTCCTCTGGGCGGCGGAGCGCGGCCTGCGCAACACCCATCGCGCTCGCGCGCTGATGGTGAGCCGGCCCACCGATGTCGTCGTCACGACCGAGCACCTCGACCGCGATCCCGTGCGGGCGACCCTGGCCGCGATCTCGGTGCGGCTGACGGCGGATCCCGCGCGGATCACCGATCTCGAGGCGCTCGGCGGCGTGCGCGCCGCGTCCCAGGACTGCTGGCGATTCCGGGCGCCGGTGGCGACATGGCGTGCGCACCGGCTCTCCGAGCTAGTCGCCCGGCGGTGCGCCGACCCTCGCGCCGTCCGCGCCCTGGCCGCCGTGTGTGCTGAGGCCGAACGGCTGGAGGCGGCCGAGACCGAGGCGCGGCTCGCCGCCGCGCTGACCGCCGACCCGGTGTCCGTCCTGCCCGCTTCGCCCGACCTCGCCCGTAGCCTGCGGCCCTACCAGCGCGAGGGCGCCGCGTTCGCCGCCGCCCGGACCGGCGCTCTGCTCGGCGACGAGATGGGGCTGGGCACGACGCTGGAGGCGTTGGCCGCGCTGGAGATCACCGGGGCCTACCCGGCGCTCGTCGTCTGCCCGGCGGGCCTGCGCGTGCACTGGGAGCGCGAGGCCGCCCGATGGCTCCCCGGGCGGCGGGTGATGCTGATCGATGCGCCGCCGCGCGCGCCCCTGCCGGGCGGCCGGGACGTGTACGTGGCGAGCTACGACACCGTGCGTCGCGCGACCGGCCCGTTCGAGGGGCTCGCCCCCCAGGCGCTCGTCCTCGACGAGATCCAGGCGCTGCGCGACACCCGCTCCGCGCGCACCCGGGCCATGCTGGACCTCGCCGACGGCGTCCGTGCCCGTGGCGGCCGCGTGCTCGGCCTGAGCGGCACGCCCATGGTCAATCGCCCCATCGAGCTGGCAGGCCCGTTGCTCGCCGTCGGGGCGCTGGGGCCAGGCGCGCCACTCGGCGACTTCTGGTCGTTCGCCCGCCGCTACGCGCGGGCCCGGCGCCGCGCCGACTGGTGGGATCTCACCGGCGCCGCGTATCTCGACGAGCTGAACGCCCGGCTGCGCGCCACCTGTTACCTCCGGCGGATCAGCGCCGAGGTGCTCCCACAGTTGCCCGCGCTGCGGCGCTCGCTGGAGGTGTCCGTCCCGGCCGAGCACTGCACCGACGACGCCGCGGCGCGCTCCCTGACCGCGCGGCTGGTCGCGCGCCGTCGCCAGCTGGCCGCGGTGCACGGCCCGGCGTGGGCCACCCGGCTTGCCGCGGAGGCGCCACGCTGGCGGCGGGACCTCGAGTACCTGCGGCGGCGCGCCGGGCTGGCCAAGGTGCCGACGGTCGTGGCCCAGGTGCACGACCTGCTCGAGACGCAGGGTCGCAAGCTCGTCATCTTCGCGGTCCACCGCGAGGTCGTGGAGGCCCTTCTCGCCGGCCTCCCGGGCGCGCTCCGCCTGAGCGGCGCCGACGATCCGTCGCGCCGGCAGGCCATCGTCGATCGATTCCAGTCGGATCCCGACTGCCGCGTCCTCGTCACCACCGTCACGGCGGCCGGCCTCGGGTTCTCGCTCACCGCGGCCTCGGACGCCATCATGGCCGAGCTGCCCTGGTCGGCGGGCGCGCTCCTGCAGGCCGAAGCCCGGCTGCATCGGCCGGGGACCGCAGGCCCGGTGACGTCGCACATCGCGCTCGCCGCCGGCACCATCGACCTGCCGATTTGGGAGCTGCTCACTGACAAGGCCTGCATCCTCGCGGCCGCCCTCGACGGCGATGCCGACGCGTCGGGCCCGCTGGGGCCGCTGGGTCAGCTGTTGACCCTCCTCGCCGGTGGCCAGGCCGACGACACGGCGCCGCTCACCGCCGGGGCGGACCCCGCCACGCGCGCGGCGTGAGCGCCGCGCCGCTCTCCCTCCAACCCCCGTGCCGGAGAATCCCTACGCCCGCGCAGGCTCGTCCGCCTGCCCGGCGGTGGGAATGATCACGTCAAGTGGCCCCACCGTGATCATGTCCAAGGCGGCGTGGTCGGCGCTGGCGGCGCGCGGATCGCGCCCGAGCTCCCAGGCGATGAGTTGCCGGCCGGTCGAGCGCTCGTAGGCGCCCATGGCGTCCTCGGCCGTGGCGTAGGTCAGGCGGTGCGCCACCACCTGGCTGATGCGCACCCCGTGAATCACACCCGTCGCCCGAAGGCGGGCCAGCGTCCGATCCCCCAGCCGGACCGGGGCCCCGCGCCCGGCCGCCCAGCGCCGCGACAGGGCCCGCAGCCCGCCCCCGGCATAACTCGCCCGGGTGCCGCCCCGGGGATGGCCCCGGATGGGTCGCACCTCGAGCCGCGCGTGGTCGTAGAGCCAGCTGATGAGATCGAGCGCCAGAAGGTCCTCGGGCACGAGGTCGGCGGGGTGGGCCGCCAGGCGCCAGCCCGCCATGGCCGGCAGGCCGGAGGTCTCGTGGCGGCGAATCTGGCGGGCCCGGTCCCGCTCCGCGACGAGGGTGACGATCTGGGTCAGGGCACCGGCGATGACCCACGCCGTGATGGCGGCGCGGTAGGGCTGGTCGAGCACGCTGGCGATCCCCAGGCCGGCCAGCACGCCGACGAAGACACCGCGCCACAGCGCTAGGCGCAGGCGCTCCTGGCTCCAGCGCTCCCGCAGCGCGCGCCGCAGGGGGCGGCGCAGGGGCCCCGGGTCGCCCGGGTGCGTGGCGGTCCGCTCGTGCTCGCCCATCCCCTCCTCGCCCCACAGCACGACCGGCGCATCCCGATCGCGGTTGCGCGGATCGTCGGCGCGCGCGGCGTGTGGTCAAGCGGGCGGCGTGTGCCGACGTGACCCCCCGTTCGCTTGACGCGAGACGCGACCTGCCGACGCTCCTGGTGCCGCCAGACAGGGGCCAGCGGGGCACCTGCGGCGTCTCGGGAGGATCCCCGCCATGCCCACCCTCGGAAGCGCCGTGGCCACCACCTGCCCCGCCTGCGGGGTGGGTGAGCTCACCGGCCTGTGCACCCTCACCCGGGGCAACCCGGATCCGGTCCCGGCCTCGCTGGGTCCGGTGGAGACCCTGTTCTGCGACGCCTGCGGGTTCTGGCTCCGCAATGGGGTGGTGCTGGAGCGCGGCGTGGCCCTCGAGCCCGCGGACGTCCGGGCCCTCGCCGGCAACCAGAGCAGCGACGAGCTCGAGGACTGCTATGTGGCCCCCGAACTGCGCCCGCTGCGCCTGGTGCCCACCGACGCCTGGGCCGACCCCTCGTCGCCGGCCGCACCCGAGGCCCGCGAGCTGACCTCCATCACGCTGCACTTCGGGCGATCGCGCCGGCGGGAGCCGCGGCCGTGATGACCCTCCTCAACCGCGCGTCCTGGTGGCTGCTGGGCTTCCTTGCCGCCAGCAGCGTGCTCGCCCTCCTCGTGGTGGGTGGGGCGGCGTTCATCCTCCATTGGTCGGTGCCCCTCCCCCAGACCTGGCTCCTCTGCGCCGGCGTGCTGGGATACCTCCTGGTCCACGAGAGCCACGCCACGCCCGCCGGTCCCCCGCCCCCGCCACCGCCACCGGAGCGTGAGGTTCCCTTGGAGGACCTGGAGCACCTGCGGCACCTCTGGCAGCACGGCGACATCAGCGAGGCCACCTACCGGCGGGCGGTGGCTCAGGCCACCCGCCGCTACGTACCGCCGCCAGCTCCGCCCGATCCGCCGCGTCGGCGGCGCTGGTAGGGAAGGCGCCTGTCGGGGACCGATCAGATTGGCACGCGTGCGTGCCATCTAATGGCAGTTGTTGCTGGCCCATGTGTCACTGCCGGGGTCACAAAGCATCGCGCAGCTCCCGGGAGGCCTGGGCCGTCGCGGATATCGACCCCTGGGTGTTCTGACTGGGGGGCCGGTTACGGACGCAACGGGCTACTTGCGCGTCATACCATCGCCGTCACCCGACGGAGCAGCTCGTCGGTCTCGGCGAGCGCGGGACGGGCCCTGAGGCGCTCGAAGATCGTCCGCGCCCGCGCGAGCGCGTGCCTTGCCTCGGCCGGCCGGCCGAGCGCGAGGAGACAGCGGCCCTGTCCCAGCAGGGCGAATGCCTGGTCGGTGACGACGCCGAACCGCTCCCAGCGGGCGGCGGCGTCGGCATGGCCGGCGGCGGCCGCCTCGAGATCGCCGTCCGCCTCGGCGAGGATCGCCTTCGCCGCGACGAGGGCGTGCTCGGCGTACGGGTACCGGGGCTCGAACCCGCGGACGAACCGGCCGGCGAGCTCGCGCTCGTGGAGCGCCACGGCCGCGCGGATGATCGACGGCAGGGCGACGGCGTGGTTCAGGGTGTCTCGGACGCCCGGATAGGCTTCCACGTCGGCCAGGAGCGCGACGGCCTTCGCGTCATCGCCGAGTTGCGCGCGGACCAGCGCCGCGGCGGTCAGGGCGGGCGGGATCGATTGCCAGTCCTCCGTCGCCCGCGCCGCTTGCTCGAGCCACGCGACCCACGGCTCCACGGCATCAGCCTCGCCGCGCAGCGCGCGGATCATCGCCTCCTCCGAGCGAAGGCCGACGAGCATCGCGGTGTCGCCCGTCGCGTCCAGGCGCGGCACCTCCCGGGCCACGACCTCAAGCAGCGCGTCGAGATCGCCAGCCTGCGCGAGAAGCGTGTTCCCGGTCAGCACGTCCGCGATCTCGGCCAGTCCACGATCGCGCGCGTAGGCGACACCTTCGCGCGCCACCGCCGTCGACGCCGCTGGGCCTTGCAGTCTCAGAAGCGATGCCGATAGGTTGAGATAGAGAACGGCAACGTCCCGCCCCTGACCGGCCTTGAGAGCGAGCGCCAGCGCCTCGCGCATGTCGTGGATCCCGCCCGCGTCTCCGCCATCCGTGCGGGCATGGCCCCGGTATCCGAGGGCCCGCGCCGGCGTCGGCAGGCCGAGCTCGGCTGAGAGTTCGAGCGCCCGCTCCGCGAACCTGATCCCCTCGGTCGGATCTCCCTCGAGCGTCTCCGCCCGTGCCACCTCCGTCAGCGCATCGACCAGTGCGGGCGAGGGCCCGAGCGGCTCGAGGAGGGCGAGCGCCTCCGCAGCCAACGCCCCGAAGTGAGGTTCACCCAGGCGGGAGGACAGGACGCTGAGCCGACCCAGCACCCGCGCCTCGGTCGCGACGTCGCCACCTGCCCGGGCCTCCGAACGGGCCGCCTCGAACGCCGACCGCGCCTCCGCATACCGGCCCGCCTGGAAGGCAGCGTTCCCATACCGGGCCAGGGCGGCCGCGCGGTCAGGGTGGCCTGCTGGAGCCAGCTGCAGCGCCCGCTCGAGGCTCGTGAGGGCGGCGTTGGCGTCGAGCCCGAGGGCCCGTTCGCCGGCAAGCGAGAGGAACCGGAACGCCGGTGCCTCGAGCTCCTCGGCGAGGCCCTCCGGCCCCGCGGCCCGGGCGAGCTCGAGCGCAGTCCCGTAGTGGTACGCGAGCATGTCCGCCCGGTCCTCGACCCGGTCCGCGGCGGTCGCCTCGAGCCAGCGGGCGGCGGCGACGTGGCGGGCAGCCCGGGACGCCCGCGGGAGGGTGGCGTAGGCGACGTCCCGGGTGAGGACGTGCCAGAAGGCGTATTCCGCCTCACCCGCGATCGAGGAGCGGCGGGCGGCCCGCACCAGCTCCTTCCGTCCGAGCTCGCGAAGTGCCTCCGTCACGTCGTCCCGGTCGCGCTCCCCCATGGCCGCGACCGCGCCCGCCCAGAACACCTTTCCGACGACCGCGGCGTCGGCGAGCATCGACTTGCGGTCTGCCGGGAGCGTGTCGATGCGGGCGGCGATCAGGGCGCCGATCGAGTCGGGCAGCGGGACCGTCGCGCCCGAGCGGAGCGCGACCGCGCCGTCGGTCTCGACGAGGAGTTCCCGGTCGCGCAGGAGCCGGACGTACTCCTCCGCATACAGCGGGTTCCCCTCGGAGCGCTCGAGGATCGGCGCGACGAGCTCGGCCGGCACGGCATCGCCGACCAGTCCGGCGACGAGGCGCGACGTCTCGGCGTCGGAAAGCGGGGCCAGGTTGATCCGGTTCGCGGTCCGCAGCCCACCGGCGAACCCGGGCTGGCGCTCGAACAGCTCCGGCCGGGCGGTCCCGACCAGGAGGAGCGGGACGCCCTCGGCCCGGTCGGCGACGTGCTCGAGGAACGCGAGGAGCGCCGGGTCCGCCCAGTGGAGGTCCTCGAAGACGAGGACCGTCGGATGCGCCTCGGCGACGTGCTCGAGGAACCGCCGCCACGCTGTGAAGAGCTCCTCCTGGGCAGCGGGCGAGCTCGCCTCGATCCCGAGCAGCGGGAGAAGCCGCTGGCGGAGCCATGCCCGCTCGTCCCCTTCGGGCAGAACGGCGTCGAGCTTCGCGATCGCCACCGCTGCGGGGTCCGATTCGAGGATCCCCGCGTGTGCCTTGACGATCTCGCCCAGTGCCCAGAACGTGATCCCGTCGCCGTATGGCAGGCAGCGGCCCTGGCGCCAGGTGACGAGCGCCGTCCCCGCGTCGAGGGCGGCCGAGAGCTCGGCGACGAGGCGGCTCTTCCCGAGCCCGGGCTCGCCGACGACCGTGACGAGGCCGACGGCGTCGGCGGCGACGGACTTCTCGAACATCCCGCGCAGGAGCGCGAGGTCGATCTCGCGGCCGACGAAGGGTCCGGCGTGGGTCCGGGTGAGGTCGGTCCCGAGGCGGGCGAGTGGGGCGCGGGCCTCGAAGATCCGGACGGGCTCGGCCTTGCCCTTGAGGGTCGCGGGCGGGAGCTCGACGTACTCGAAGACCGTCTTCGTCGCCTCGTACGTCGGGAGTCCGACGGCGACGCCGAGCTCCGGGGCCGCGGACTGGATCCGCGACGCCGTGTTGATCGCATCGCCGGCCAGGAACCGCTCGCCCGAGCCCGGTGCAACGCCGAGGCGGACGAGCGCTTCGCCGGTGTTGATGCCGACCCGGAGGCGGAGCGGGGCGCCGGCGAGCGTCCGCAGCTCGGTCGCGCTCTCGACGATCCGGAGCGCCGCCCGAACCGCCCGCTCGGGGTCGTCCTCGTGCGCCGACGGGACGCCGAAGACCCCGAGGACGGCATCCCCGACGAACTTCTCGACGACCCCGCCGTGCGCCTCGACGTGCGCCCGGGCCATCGCGAAGTAAGTCGTCAGCATGCGGTCCACGTCCTCGGGGTCTGCGCCCTCCGAGGTGGCCGTGAACCCGACGAGGTCGCAGAAGAGCGCGGTGACCGTCTTGCGCTCCTCGGGAAGTGCGACCGCGGGGGCGGCGAGCGGGCCGCCGCACGCCTCGCAGAACCGCGCGCCGTCACGGTTCTCGTGCGCGCAGCTGGGACACGTGGCCACGGCGCGAGGGTACCCGACAACGAGAGCCGGGAGAAGGGGTTGTCGTGCAGGACGCGAGGGCGCGTCGCAGCTCGTTCGTCTTGCTTCGTCGCCAACGGAGAGACGTCTGCGAGTCCTTCGACGCCCCGAGATTCCTCGTTCTTGTGAGACGACGACCTGCCGTTGCAGGCCTTGGTGTCCTCGTCTACCTGCAAATCGATCGCGTCCGTCCGGGGAACGCGATTCGTGTCGACTCTTTGGGTCGTAGAACGATCATTACGACCAGAGCGCCGACCGCCACGATGCCCGTCGTCCGCCGCGCGTGCCCGGCACGAGTGACATTCCACGCTGCCAATCTCGCGTCACTCCGGTGCCAAGCTCGTGGGTCTCCGACACGCCGCGTCGGGACTTCATCGGTCCCTCTTGACGCGAGGACGGCCTCGCCGATGGTCTCCCGTCCACGCCCGCTGTGCCAGGAGACCCTGTCGTGCCATCTGTCGCCACCCCACCCATCAGGTCCGGCTCGGGGAACGAGCCACCGCCTCCCCTGTCGCTGCCCCTCGAGGCCTTCCTTGCCCAGGAAATCGCGCCGCTGCGCTGGGTGGTGCCTGGACTCATCCCGGCCGGCGGGCTGATCGTCCTCGCCGGTCCGCAGAAGGCCGGCAAGTCCACCTTTGCCATGGACCTCGCGGTGGCGGTGGCACAGGGCCAGCCGGTGCTCGGTCGCCCGGTGTTGGCTGGGCCCACCCTGTACGTCCTGGAAGAGGGAACGGCGGCCGGGGTGGCCGATCGCTACCGGCGCATCTTGGTTCGCCGCGGGATGCCCGCCCAGACCCACGTCGTGGTCCGCGCGGGGATCCGCACCGACGAGTCCAAGCGCTGGCGCGCGCTCCGCGCGGAGATCGAGCGGCTGCAGCCGGTGCTGGTGGTGCTCGACCCCCTGGTCAAGCTGCACGGCGCCGACGAGAACGTGGCTGGGGACATGTCCCGGGTGATGAGCGCCATCCAGGCGCTCACGCGCGCGGGG
>JAKAMV010000268.1 GCA_021812735.1 Chloroflexota bacterium
CCTCCCACTTGGCGGGATCGCCCGCGTGCCCGTGGCGCAGAAGGTGGAGCGCGATCATCGGTCCTCCATGGCGGCGGCATCCTCGCATCTGCCGCGCGGAAAGTGTAGGCAGCGGCTAGGGATTGAGGTCCTCCACCTCGCCGGACGCGAGGAACACGATGTCCTCGGCGATGTTGGTCACCCGATCGCCGATCCGCTCGAGGTAGTGGGCCGCGAACAGGATCCGCGTGCACGGGTCCACGTTGGCCGGGTCGGCCCGCATGAGGTCGAGGCAGTCCGCGAAGATCGCGTGGTAGCGGTCGTCCACGTCGTCATCGAGCTTGGCGACCTCGCGGGCGCGGGTGTCGTCGACGTCCACCAGCGCCCGGACGATGCCGCGCACCTGGTCGGCCACGCGCTCGCCCAGGTCGGGCAGCTTCACGTAGTCCTTGATCGGGGCGAACGGCGCCAGCTTGCGCGACTGCTTGGCCACCGAGCCCGCGTGGTCGCCCATGCGCTCGAGCTCGTACGAGACGTGGTCCAGCGTGAGCAGGTAGCGCAGGTCGCGCGCCACCGGGGCCTGCGTCGCGATGACGGCGGCGATCATGGCGGTCGCCTTGCGCTGGACCTCGTTGATCAGCCGGTCGTCGATGATCACCTTGAGCGCGGCGTCCGCGTCGTGGGTGACCAGGGCGTCGATCGCAGCGCGGATCTGGGCCTCCACCAAGGAGCCCATGCGCAGGATGTTGTCCTTGACCTCGGCCACCTCGTGGTCGTAGGCGCTCCGGGTCGGGTGGGCGAACAGCAGGGGCTCGCGGTGCTCGCTGGCGGGCGTCGTCCTCTCCTCGGTCATGCGCGGTCTCCTCGTCTCAGCCGAAGCGGCCGGACACGTAGTCCTCGGTGAGCTGGTTGGTGGGGTTGGTGAAGATCTTGAGGGTGTCGTCCAGCTCCACAAGGTACCCCGCCCGGTCCTCGCCCAGCGTGAAGAACGCAGTGCGGTCGCTCACGCGCGCGGCCTGCTGCATGTTGTGGGTCACGATCACGATCGTGTAGTCCGCCTTGAGCTGCGCGATCAGCTCCTCGATCTTGAGGGTGGCGATGGGGTCGAGCGCCGAGCAGGGCTCGTCCATCAGGATGACCTCGGGGTCGGTCGCGAGTGCCCGCGCGATGCACAGCCGCTGCTGCTGGCCGCCTGACAGTGCGAGGCCGCTCTTCTTGCGCAGCTCGTCCTTGACTTCGTCCCAGAGCGCCGCATGCCGCAGGGAGCGCTCGACGGTCTCGTCCAGCTTCCCGCGGTCCTTCTGCCCGAACCGGCGCGGGCCGTAGGCGACGTTCTCGTAGATGGACATCGGGAACGGGTTGGGCCGCTGGAACACGAGGCCCACCTTGCGCCGCACCTCCACGGGGAGGACGCCCGGGCCGTACATCGACTCGCCGTCGAGCTCGACGGTGCCCTGGACCACGGCGCCGGGGATGAGGTCGTTCATCCGGTCGAAGCAGCGCAGCACCGTGCTCTTGCCGCAGCCCGAGGGCCCGATGAAGGCCATGACCGAGTGCTCGGACACGTCGAGGGTCACGTCGCGGACGGCGACGCGCGTGCCGTAACGGATCGAGAGGTCCTTCGCCCGAAGCTTGACCGATGCGTCCGGATCCATCCCGGCCAGCATCGGCTGCAAGGCCGGCAGCGGAATCGACGAGGGCACCGCGCGGGGCGCGGGGGCGGTTGCGGAGGTCACGGGAACGTCTCCCTGCTGGGTGTCCATGGCCTACAGGCCGCTGACGCGACGCTGGAGGGCCCCGCCCAGCCAGCGCGAACTGAGGTTGAAGGCGAGCACGAGGAACAGCAGCACCATGGAGCTCATCGCCGCCACCTCCGTGTGCTGCGGGTTGTTGGCCTCGGAGTTGGTGTTCCAGATGAACACCGACAGCGTCGTCGCCTGGTGGAACGGGCTCCACGGCGACCGCGGGTCGAGGCTCACGAACGTGAAGTCGTAGTGAGCCGGGGTGGCGACGCCGGCGGTGAACAGCAGGGCGGCCGCCTCGCCGAAGACGCGGCCGGCGGTGAGCACGATGCCCGTCACGATGCCCGGGATGGCGATCGGCAGGACTGCGTGGCGGATCGTCTGCCACTGGGTTGAGCCCAGGGCCAGGCTGGCCGCCCGCTCGTCGGCCGGGACGGCGCGGATCGCCTGCTCGGAGAGGCGGAGCAGCAGGGGCAGGTTGAACACGAGCAGCGTCAGGGCGCCGCCCAGGGCCGTGAAGCCCCAGCCCAGCCCGGCCACGAACAGCGTCATCCCGAACAGGCCCACGACGATCGAGGGGACCGAGCTGATGAGCTCCTGCGAGAAGCGGATCGCGTTGGTGAAGCGGTTCTCGCCCGCGTACTCGGCCATGTAGATCCCGCCCAGCACGGCGATCGGGATCGTGAGCAGCATGGTCAGGACGAGCATGTAGGCCGAGTTCCAGAGCAGCGGCAGGATCCCGCCGATGCCGCTGTCCACCGGGTCCGAGAACAGGAAGGCGAGCGAGAACGTCGGGATCGACGACACGACGAAGTACGCGATGATCGAGACCAGGATCGCGACCACGAACAGCGCCAGGGCCCACAGCGTGGCCGTGGCGAGCCGGTCGGCCAGGAGGACCCGCCTCATTCCGCCGGCCTCCGCGCCGAGAGCCGCCGCACGAGCAGGACGAACGACAGGGACATGAGCAGGAGCACCAGGCCCATCGTCCAGAGCGCCATGTTCCACGGCTGGCTGGGCGTCGTGTTGCCCATGTCCATCGTGATCGCCGAGGTCAGCGTCTGGATCGGGCTCATCGGGTTGAAGGCGATGCTCGCGCGGTTTCCGATGACCATCTGCACCGCCAGCGCCTCGCCCGCCGCGCGCATCATGCCCATGACGATCGCCGTCATGACGCCGCTCGCCGCGGCCGGGACCACCACGTGGCGGATCGCCTGCCATCGCGTGGTGCCCAGCGCCATGGACGCCGCGCGCATGTCGCGCGGCACCGTGAGGAAGGCGTCGTAGGAGAGGCTCGTGATGGTCGGCAGGATCATCAGGGCCACGACGAGCTGGCCGGCCAGCATCGAGTACCCGTACGTGAAGTGGAAGTTGGTCCGCAGCACGGGCACGAGCAGGACGGCGCCGAGGAAGCCCCAGACCACGCTCGGGATGCCGACGAAGACCTCCATCGCGGGCTGCGTGATGCGCCGCGCCCAGTTGGGTGCAACCTCGGCCATGAACAGGCCCAGGCCCACCGAGAGCGGGGCGGCGATCAGCGCGGCGCCCACGAAGATCTCGAGTGTGCCCACGATGAACGGCAGGAGCCCGAAGGTGGTGGGGCCGCTGTCGGGGTCGGGCTGCCACGTCGGTGAGAGGATCTCCGGGACGGCCACGCCCGCGTCGATGAACAGTTGGATGCCGCGCCAGGCAATGAAGGCCAGGATCAGCGCGACGATCGCGATGACGAGGGCCGCCGCGGCCTGCGTGATCCGGCGCGCAGGGTCAAGCCGGGCTCGAAAGCCCGGCTTGGCGACGCGCAGGGTCCTGGTGGGAGCAGTCAAGGCACCACTCGCTGGTCGGACTGGTGGGCGGGATCCTGGTGGAGATCGCGGGGCAGAGGGGCGAGGGGCGCCGGGGAGGAGACCGGCGCCCCTCGCCTCGGTCTCACTGACCGGCGCCGGCGTAGCCGAGGCTGGGGATCAAGACCTTCTGGATGGGGTCGGACATCATGTAGTCGAGGAAGGACTTGGTGAGACCGTCGGGCTGGCCCTTCGTGTACAGGTGGCCGAAGGCCTGGAGCTTGTAGGTTCCGCTGAGCATGTTGTCCACGGAGCCCTGCACGCCGTCGAGGGCGAGGGCGGTGACCTTGTCCTTGTTGCTCTGGTAGTACGCGAAGCCGATGACGCTGGTCGCGCCCGGTGTCGAGCTCACGGCCTGCGTCACCGCGCCGTTGGAGTCCTCGGTGAGCGCCTGGCCAGCGGCTTCGTTCGCCCCGTTGAGGACGACCTTCTTGAAGGTGGCTCGCGTGCCGGACGAGGCGGGCCTCAGGATCAGGACGATCGGCTGGTCGGCGCCGCCCACGTCCTTCCAGTTGGTGACCTTGCCGGTCCAGATGTCCACGGCCTGCTGGGTGGTCAGATTGGTGACGCCGGTGACGCCCCTGTTGACGACCATCACCCAGCCCTGGCGGGCGACGATGTGGTCCACCAGCTGGCTGGCCTCGTCGGGCTTGAGCTTCGAGTCGGCCGTGATGTCGGAAGCGCCGATCTGGACGGCGCCCTGGAGGACCTGCGACAGGCCGGTGCCCGAGCCGCCGCCCTGGACGCTGATCGTGGACTTGGGGCATGCTGCGACGTAGGCCTTGCCCGCCGCATCGACGAGCGGCTGGAGCGCGGTCGAGCCCGAGGTGGTGATGCTGCCGTCAACGCAGGCGCTCGGGCCGGCAACACCGGACGCGGCCGCACCTGCGGAGGCGGGCGCGGCTGACGAGGACGAGGTTGCGGCTGCGGCGGACGGGGACGGCGAGCTGGAGCCGCCGCCACAGGCAGCCACGAACATGGCCGCAGCGAAGGCCAGGGCGCCCACGCGCTTCGCGGATGAGGTGATCAACGTTGTCCCTCCTGCGGGGCCCGGCGATCGCCGGGCCCTCGGGTCTTGGTGTCGTTCTCCATGCGAACGATCTGGGCTTGGGGTCAACGGCCGATGAGCCGTGGGTTAAGTGGTTGTTAACGCGGTCCCGGATCCAGCCGGTAGCCCACGCCGCGCACGGTCACGAGCGTCACGGGCGCATCCGGGTTGGGCTCGACCTTGGAGCGCAGCCAGCGAACGTGGACATCCACCGTCCGGCCCCCGCCCCGCGGGCTGCCCCAGACCCGGTCGAGCAGCTCGACACGGGTGTAGGCGCGGCCCGGGTGCGCGGCCAGGAGGGCGAGCAGGCCGTACTCCTTGGGGCGCAGGTGAATCACGTCGCCGTTGTGCCGCAGCTCGTGGCCGGTGGTGTCCAGCTCGAACCCCTCGCCGAAGCGCAGGACGCCGGCCGCGCCGGCGCGGGCACGCGAGCGGCTGTCGTGCCACGCGAGGCGGCCCGCCAGCTCGGCGAGCGGAACCGTGAAGGCGAGGGCGTCGTCGAAGCCGCTGGCGAGGGCGTCCAGGCGCACCTCTACGGCGTCCGGGGGCGAGAGCAGCACCGCGCGCATCGCCGGGCGCCGGCGCCGCGCCTCGGCCACGGCCTGGAGCTCGGCAGGCGTCCCCGGCGGCCGGCTGCACACCACCACGCGCGGCCGGTGGCTCGCGAGCAGCTCGCGAAAGCGCGACGGGTCGGCGACGACGGTGACGACGATGCCCGGCACGGCCCCGTCGAGCTGTGTCGCAGGCCCATCTGAGGCGAGCACCAGCCAGATCACTCCCGCGGCCCCGTGGCGGATGGTGAACGCGGCCGCCGGGTCGGGCTGGGAGCTCGACGTCATGGCCATGTCCGGGAGGCTGGCAGCCGCCCGTCAACGCGCCATTCCGGCCGCGTTAACGACGCGTCAACGTACCCGCGCCCATGCCCCGATCGTCGCCCTGGACCGAGCGTACCCGCCGGGCCGCCCGGTCATCGCTTCGATCTGGCTGAAATGGACCATGGCTCTGGGGTAAGGGGTTTGTTAGGCTGGCTTCCCGCGCCCGTCACCGCATCCGTCCCCGATGAGAGTCCTGATGACCTACTTCCGTCCGCGCCTGCCTGCGCGACGGCTGCTTGGCGCTGCCCTGGCCGTCGTCGCCGTCACCTCCTCTGGCACCCCGCGCGCCGTCGCCGTCACCATCGCCTCAACGGAGGGCGGGGGGTTCGTCGCCTCTGCAGCGGCCCCCTCGACTGCGGCGCCCGCCCGGCCCGACGCGTTCGACCTGGCCAGCTCCACCGCCGTCCTCAGCTCAGTCGCCACGGACCGTGCGAGCGTGGCCTACCGCGCCTTCGTCCGGACCTACTGGAACCCGACGACGCGCCTCTTCTGGGCGGAGAGCGACCACAGCATCCGCGCTGGCGGCCGGCTCCGGATCGCCGACTTCTGGTGGTCGGCCGAGCTGTGGGAAGTCGTGATGGACCGCTACGAGGCGACGCGCGACCCCGCCGCCAGAAAGCTGATCGACGCCGTGTGGGACGGCATCGTCGCCCTCCGGCCAACCCTCGCGAGCGACTACAACGATGACCGCAACTGGTGGGCGCTGGGCGCCACCCGTGCCTATCGGCTGACCGGCGAGCGCCGGTTCCTCTCCGCCGCGACACGCATCTCCAATGACATCTGGCGCTACTGGGACGGCACCTTCGGCGGCGGGATCTGGTGGCGGCACAGTGTCCACGACCAAAAGAACGTGGCCACCAACGCTGCCGCCGCGATCACGGCCGAGCACCTCTACCAGAGCACCGGCAACACCCTCTGGCGCGACCGCGCCACTCGCCTGTTCCGCTGGGTGGACGCGAAGCTGCGCACCGGCGACCGCATCTGGGACCGCGTGACGTGGTCAGGCGTGAACCACTCGCAGTACAGCTACAACTACGGCACCTACCTCGGCGCTGCGGCAACACTCGAGTCGATCACCCACAGCAGCGTCTACCTCGCCAAGGCCGTCGCGGCCGCGAAGCGCGCTGTGGCCGTGTTCGCGCCCACCGGGGTCCTCCGCAGCGAGGGCACGCTCGACGGGGGCGCGTTCCGTGGGATCTTCCTGCGCAGCTTCACGAACCTGACCGTGAGCCACGGCCAGCGGCAGTTCATCCCGTTCATCCTGAACAACGCCAATGTGGCATGGTCGCACCGGACCTCGGCCGGCCTGTACGGCCCGAACTGGAGCGTGAGGCCCACCGGACGGATCGACGCCGCCACCGAGTCCTCGGGCGCCGCGCTGCTCGAGCTGGCCGTCCCAGTGGCCCAAGCGCGATAGTCGAACGAAGTACGGGTGCCGGGCCGCCTGACGCGCTGGTCCGGCATCGCTGGCCCTCGCCGGTCTCGCTGCCCGGTCTCGCCGCCGGGTGCGGGCGCGCCCCGCCGGATAGACCGACCTGCGGCAGACTCTCCTTTCAGGAATTCGCGTCGCGGCGGCGCAGCATGGGGCAAGGAGCGTTCGATGATGGGCTCGGACGAGGGCGAGGAGGGGGTTCCCGTCGACGCGGCGACCACGGACCCAGAGCCGAACAAGGAACAGCGCAAGGCCGCGAAGCGTGCGGCGAAGGCCGTCAGGAAGCAGGTTGAGGCTGCCCGGAAAGCCGCCAAACAGGCGAGGAAGGCGGCAAAGTCCGAAGCTGCCAACAGCGCGAAGGCGGCCCGGGCGGCCGCCAAAGCCGAGGCCAGGGCTGCCAAGGCGAACGCGAGAGCCGTCAAGAAGGCCAAGGCCGATGCCAAAGCGGACGCCAAGGCCGCCAGGAAGGCCGCGAACACCGAACGGGCCGATGCTGGGGTGCCGGCAGCCGAGGGGACGTCTGCCTCGACATCGTCGGGCGGACCCGTCTCGCGGGCTGTCGTCGCCGCGAGCGCGCTGCTCGAGGAGGCCGCCGGGCTGATGCGTCCTGCCGACACGCGCCCAGACGTTGGTGTCGTCGCCGCGCCCGCGGCCGAAGCCGATGCCGGCCCCGGCGATGAGAGCGCGCCAGAAGCGAGCGCCGAGCCGATGGCCCAGATCTCGGCCGGCGACCTTCCGTCCGCACTGATCGTGCCGGAGGCAAGCGCCGAGCCCATTGCCCAGGTCTCGGCCGGCGACCTTCCGTCCGCACTGATCGCGCCGGAGGCGTCCGAGTCGTCCGTCATCGTCCCGAACGTCGTCACCGAAGGCGGCTCGCCCGTTGGCGCCTCGATCGACCTGGGGGCGACGAGCGTCCACCTGCTCGTGGGCAGCGTGGAGGGCCATCAGGTCGTGCCGCTGCTCGACGAGTCGGAGTTCCTCGGCCTTGGCGATCGCGTCTCGGCTGAGGGCTACCTCGGCGCCGAACTGCGCGGTGCGCTCATCGCCGTGCTGCGTCGCTACACCGCCAGCGCCCGCGAGCTGGGCGCGAGGACCATCACCATCGTGGGCACCGATCCCATGCGGCGCGCCGCCGACGCCCCCGCCGTGGTTCGCGACGCAGAGGCGCTGCTGGGCGTCCCCATCCACGTCCTCGACCACGCCGAGGAGGGCCTGCTGACCCTCATCGGTGCCACGGGCGGCCGCCCGGTCAGCGGCGAGCTGCTTCTGGTTGACATTGGCGGCGGCAGCTCGGAGTTCGTGAGCGTCGGTCTCGACGGCCGAGCCCAAGCCGTCGGCCTTGCGCTCGGCGCCACGCGGCTGACGCGCGACCTCGTCCGGTCCGACCCGCCGTCGCTGGCCGAGATCGAGGCGCTCCGCCGCGAGGTGGCACGCATCATCGTCCAGGCGCCCGAGGCCAGCCCGGCCGAGATCGTCGCCGTCGGCGGCACGGCGTCAAACCTGCTGCGGCTCCTCCCGGCGACCGCGGTGGACCGCTCGCTGACGCGGCGCCGGATCGCGGTCGCCCTCGCCATGCTGACGGTCGAGCGCAGCGGCGAGGCGGCGGCCCGGCACCTGATCCGGCCGGAGCGGGCGCGAATCCTCCCGGCGGGCGCGATCATCGTGGACGCTGTGCTTGAGCGCTATCGCGCCGATCGCCTCCGCGTGTCCGAGGCGGGCATCCGCGAGGGGACGATCCTGGCCGCCCACCACGGCGGAGCGGCGTGGCGGGACCGCCTCACGACCCTGGCCCTGGGCTGGGCAGAGGCGCCCGCGCGCGCCTGAGGGCAACAGGCCTCGCTCGGCGCGAGGAGCTCGAGCCTACAGCCCCGCGACGAGGCGTCCGAGCGCGCGCCGGAAGCCGAGGCTCGACACGCCGCGCCACGTCGTCCCGACCGTCCGGCGGAGCCGGGCCAGCTCGCGCTCGCGGTCCACGAGGTAGCGCCCGATCGCGGCGCTCTCCATCTCGTCGAGGTCGCCCGCGTGCTCCACGAGGAACGAGCGCGCGAGCCCGGCAGCGACGTCCGCGTCATGGAGCCAGCCGAGGTGGTCCTGCAGAGCGACCACCCTCTCGATGACCGGCCCGGCGTCGTCACCGAGCGCCTCGCGGACGAACTCGAGCGTGTAGCGCAGCCACTTGGCCGCGATGCGCAGGTCGTGGAGCGTGTTGACGTCGGCCCAGCGCATGACGGGCTCGTAGGCGCGGACCGCCTCGTAGGCGGCCCAGATGCGCGACGGCATCGTGTCCCGGACGCGGTGGGGCTCGGTCGGGCCCACGGGGCGTGCCCCCGCGCCCTCGGCCTGCACGAACGCGGCGTACTCCTCGGTCCACTTGGCGTGGCGCCGCGAGTCGAGCTCGTGGACCAGCAGCATGCGGGCGGCCTCGCGCCGGGTGCGCCATGTTGCCACGAGCGGCTCGAACGCGGCGCTCTCCTCCGCGCTCTGGCCCTTCTGGTAGGCCTCGGCCGCCTCGATGAGCACGTCCAGGTCGCGGACCGCGCCGAGGTCAGCCGCGACCTCGCGCAGCCGCTGGCGATGGCGTCGCGTCCGCCGGGCGTCGAAGGCGGGGCCGAAGACGCGCCAGGCCGCCCGCTGGCGTCGCGTGGCCACGCGCATGGCGTGGAGCTCCTCGTTGTCGCGGCCCTCGCGGGTCCCGGCCTCGCGCGCGAACATCCGGGCGAGGTGGAAGCGCAGGACCTTGCGGCCGGCCTCCGCGATGTGGTCGTCGGCCAGCACTCCCGGCGTCTTGCCCGCGGTGAGCCGCGGCACGGGCCGCTCGCTGGGCGTCGTCTGCGGCGACTTGTCGCGCGAGGGAACGACCAGCGCGACCGGCGAGGCCGGCGAGGGGTCGGGCGCCAGCGCCGGCGGCTCGTCGCGGTGCACGGCCGCAAGCGCGCGCTCCAGCTTGGAGGTCCGTGCCGGGACCAGCTCCTCGATCTCGGACAGCAGGTCCACCAGCGGCTCCAGTGCCGCCTCGTCGCCCTCGCGCAGCTCGAGCTCCAGCTCGGCGAAGCGCTCCACGACCCGGCCCTCGGCCAAGACCGAGACGTCATCGACCGACACCTCGACCACCGCCCCCTCGCGCCCGTAGTTGCGCTTGCGCCGCGTCTGGCGGATCTGGGCGATCTCGGCCAGAGCGTCGTCGCCGGCCAGGCGGACCACCTCGTCTCGCGCGTCGGACGCGGGCCAGGTCGCGGCGGGCTGGCCCGTGACCGCCGGCCCCTCGAGCTCCTCGCGCCGGTGGACGGCGCCCCCGCCGTCCACGCGCCGCAGGCCCTTGAGCGTGATCACCGTGCCCCCGTCGCCGCTGCGCAGGCGGCCCGCATAGCCGGCCCGCGCCAGCGCCCCGTCGGCGGTGTCCACGTAGAGGTCGTCGATGTCCGCGGTCCGTGCCGGCCCCAACGCGCTGAACCCGCCCAG